>NZ_JAILZZ010000089.1:0-5773 GCF_023512215.1 Kyrpidia sp.
GACGGCAAACGTCAGTCGGTCTCCGGGGTATCCATTGACGAGGAGATGGCGAACATGATCCGGTTCCAACAGGCCTATGGGGCCTCGGCCCGGATGGTGACCGCCATCGACCAGATGCTGGACAAGCTGATTAACGGCACCGGGGTGGTGGGACGATAAAAGGTTTGAATCGGCGCGTTCGGTGAATGTATCCGACCGGTGAGACGGCCTTTGCATAGAGTCAGCCGGCGTCCGTCTTTGCATAGGGTCAGCCGGCACCCGTCCGGTGGACGGGCTCGTGCCCCGGCAGAGGGCGGTGTTTGTCTCCGGCGGGATGCGAAAGGAGAGAGGACGGTGCGCGTCACCCAGGGCATGCTCACCCAGCAATTTTTGCTCGATTTGCAGAACAATTATCGCCGTCTGAGCCGGCTTCAGGACGAGGCGGCCTCGGGCAAGCGGATCAACCGGCCGGCGGACGATCCCGTCGGTGTGGGGTTCACCATGCGTTACAAGGCCCAGGTTGCCTACTACGGCCAGTACCAGCAGAACGCCGACATGGCCAAGGGATGGCTCGATTACACGGATACCGTCATGAACCAGGCCGGGGACGTGGTTAAACGGGCCCGGGAGCTGGCGGTGGAGGGGGCGTCGGACACGGTACCCCCGGATGCCCGACAGGCCCTGGCGTCTGAGGTGGACCAACTGCTCCAGCAGATGGTGACCATCGGAAACTCTCAATATAATGGGAAATATATTTTCAACGGCCTGGCGACCACTACACCGCCCTATGACCCAAACAATCCTGAGACGTCGGTAACGAACAACGGCCAGGTGCTTTACGACATCGGAGACGGGGTGCACTTGGACGTCAATGTGCCCGGCAGTCGCTTTTTTGGAGCCCCAAGCGAGGCGGACAACGTGTTCTCCGTCCTGAAGCAGCTGCGGTACGGGCTGAATACGAACGATACGGCGAAGATCGAGGATGCCCTGGGCAAAATCGACTCGCGCTACAGCAAGATGCTGGAGGTGCGGGCCGACGTGGGCGCACGGTCGAACAGGGTGGATCTGGCACAAAATCGCTTGGCGGACATGGTGCAGAATTTACAGGGTCTGCTCTCGAAGACCGAGGATGCCGACATGGGGAAACTGGCCATTGACCTGAAAACGGCGGAAAATGTGCACATGGCGTCTCTGGCCGTCGGCGCCCGGGTGCTCATGCCGAGTTTGGTAGACTTTTTGAAGTAGTGGATTAGAGTCGCCCCAAGTTGCCAAACTGTCCGGGATTTGGCCGTGAGATTAGATGGGGAAGGGGATGGCCCGTGATCCCGCAGATTCAACTTGTTCAGACCTTTGCCTCGATCGGCTTAAATCGGATTCCTGAACGGCTGGTGATCACGAGTCCTCCTGCAGAACTCAACATGCATCAGGAGATGCCGAGAGCACTCATCGAATGGATACCGGGGCGGCTGGAAATTGATCAAAGCGAGGCCTTTGCTCAAGCGGGGCTGATGCCGGTCGGGGAATGGATGCGGCAACAGGTGGATGAGGCCCGGCAGGCGGTTTTGGAGGCAATCGGCGAAATCGCCCAGTGGGGAGATCGGTTCAGCCATATTGAACAGGGAGGAAACCCCATCGTGGATTGGGCCCGGCGCTACGAAGACCGACGGGTGGAAACGAATTTTGCCTTGGTTCCGCAGCCGTTGTCGGTCCATTTTCAGTATACCCCCGGCCGGGTGATCATTCAGGTGCAACCCGGCCGGGTGGTTGTCGATCCTGTGATTCACCGACCGGAAATCACATTCAGCCCGGGGGAAGTGCAGGTCTATATGCAGCGATACCCGTCCCTTCGAATTATCCCTCCTCCGTTGCCGGGAGTCCTGGTGGACCGGTACGCTTGATTACGGCGGATGACGCGACCGGGGACGGCGGGGGGCGATGGGCCCCGAGCCGCCCACATACTGGATTTCAGGAGGAAAGGGCATGGCGACGCGATGCTCTCATCATGAGGATGACTGTCCGATTGGAGTGGCGCAAAACGAACGTGGTGACCGGAATTGTCCGATAATTGAGTTTGCCCAGGGGATTCCGGGGTTTCCGGAGACTCATCTCTTCTCCCTGCAACCTGTGCCAGAAGCGGAAGGATGGTTTCATCTGGTCGGCGTTGACGAGGAGGCTCCGACTTTCCTGGTGGTGAACCCCTTCCTGATCATTCCCGACTACGAGGCGGAGCTGCCTGACAAACTTCTTCCCGGTGCCAACCCCCAGGACATCGCTCTTCTCGCTATCGTCCGGGTTCCCGACAGCCCGTGGGAGGCCACCGTGAATTTGCGGGCTCCCTTGGTGATCGACGTGCCCAGGCAACGGGGGATCCAGTGGGTGCCCCAGGAATCGCCGTACAGTATTCGTCATCCATTGTTTTCGAAGTGTGAGGCGGTTGGTGTGTCGTGCTCGTCTTGAGTCGCCGCGCCGGCGAGGCCATTCTGATTGGCGAGGACGTTCGCATTGTGGTGTTGGAAACGAGAGGAGATGTTGTACGCCTCGGGATCGAAGCCCCGCGGGGTGTTTCGATTTTACGGGAAGAAATTTTTATGCAAATTCTGGAAGAAAACCGTTCTGCCGCTGAACGATCCCAGAACGCTGAAGAGGTCGTTGCGGTATGGAAAGATCGCATGGAACGAAGGTAGACGGATAAGAGCATCAGACAGCAAACCGACGGTATAAGTGGCACTGGAGTATGTGAGAGATACAGTGCAATTCGCTCCGATCATGTGACGCAAGGCTCGAAAATCGCTGCCTTCAACTGTTAATGAATTCGAGGTTGTGGCCGATCTACATAGTGACCGATTGGCTGGCGGCCGACAGCCGGTCGGTCACCGGTACGAAAGGAAGCGGCCGGGACGAACGCCACTAAGGAGGGTGACAGAAAAGTGATCATCAATCACAACTTGCCGGCATTGAATGCGTACAACTGGTTGACGACGAACACCACCAGTCTCCAGAAATCACTGGAGAAGTTATCTTCCGGGTACCGGATCAACCGAGCCGGGGATGATGCGGCAGGTCTAGCCATTTCAGAAAAAATGCGTGCTCAGATTAACGGTTTGGATCAGGCTCAACGCAATGCCCAAGATGGCATCTCCTTGATTCAGACTGCTGAAGGCGCGCTCAATGAAACTGGAAGTATTTTACAGAGAATGCGTGAATTGGCTGTTCAGGCGGCAAACGGCACATATACCACTTCAGATAGGGCAAAAATCAGCGGTGAAATTCAACAGTTGTACAAAGAGATTAACCGTATTGCCAGCCAGACGGAATTTAACACTATGAATCTCTTGAGTAAGAGCAACCTTACGCTCAAATTTCAGGTGGGTGCCAATAGCAACCAAACGATCCAGTTCACCATTGGGAAGATGGTGGGCAGCATAATTTTGAATGCAAAAGCTTCTACACTACTGCTGTCCACTATTAAACAGTCTGCTGTAGGTTCGACGATCGGAGCTATTATCGCAAATATCAACAGTGGCATTAATAAAGTGTCTAAGGAACGCGCCAACATGGGTGCCTATCAGAACCGGTTAGAACACACCATCAATAACTTGCAGACCGCGTCCGAAAACTTAACTGCCGCAGAGTCGCGAATCCGCGACGTGGACATGGCGAAAGAGATGATGAACTATACGAAACAGAACATTCTAGTCCAAGCGTCTCAAGCGATGTTGGCCCAGGCCAACCAACTGCCGCAAGGGGTTCTCCAACTGCTCCGTTAACGTATCCTTTTCTTGAGCCGGCCTCTGTCAGAGGCCGGCTCTTGCCAACATTTGTGATGAGAGGGAGCAGGCGTGGACATGGAGCCGGGTGAAAGCGGGTTTCGGAGTTTGGAGCAAGTAGCCGATCTGTTTTACGCCCTGCGGGTGCGGGAAGCGGCGGGGATGATGGAAGATATGGCCCGACACATTGACATGGTTTTGAAACGGGAAGGACCGCCAGATGCTTCATTCCATGGAGGCGTAACGGAGATTAATCAGTTGTTACAGCTTCTTTTGGTCTGTCTGGAAAACCGGGATTATATCCTTGTAGCAGATGTGATCAAATATGAGTTGATCCCCAGGTTGAGAGCCTTCGAAAATTGATCTTGACTGAAGGGGTCAGTTAGAAGCAAGAGTCGGGACTGGCTCCCGGTGCCGAAAAGGGGAAGCGACATGTACTTTGAACGGAATCTCGAATACTTGACGGAATATAATCAACATGTATTGGGGAAGCTTCTAGCGGCGGACACCACAGATCTGGAGTTTATTCGCGTAAAGGGATCGAAGGTGTTTAAGTTCACCGACGACCAGGGAAAAGAGTTTTATTCTGCCAGTATCTATGATCCCTCGTATGAAGCGGAAGTGCTATTGAGGGATGTCAATTTCGACAATACCGGGTTTCTAATTCTGGGCATTAGTTCTTACGAAGTCATCACGCGAATCTTAGAAAGGAAGACGGAAACGGCTTGGGTGTTCGTCGTCGAGAAAGACATGCGGCTGGTTCGGGCGTTTCTCGAAGATGTTGATCTCAGCCCTTATTTCAAAGATCGGCTTCAACGGCTTGTCTTGTTCGGCGGTGACATAAAAGCCGCGTCAGATCACCTGAAACATTTTCTTTATTCCTTAGTGGGGTTCTATTTTCTTCAGGCCGAGGTGCTGCGGAGTTTTTCCACCTTGAGGAAGGACCGGCAGTACTACGATGAGATCTTTGACTTGATCCTCGAAACATTGAGGAATCACGTCTACAACATGGGGAATGATCTGGACGATACCCTGCAAGGGATCCGGAACGAACTGCAAAATTTGAAAATGATTTTGACCCTTCCCCGTCTGCGGGATTTGGAAGCTTCCTATGCCGGCGTGCCCATCATTTGTGTGGCCTCCGGGCCTTCCCTGGACAAACAATTGCCCCTTTTGCGCCAGGCTAAAGGCAGAAGCCTGATCATTTGTGCCGAATCGGCATTGAAAGTTCTCCTGCGAAACGGTATCGTACCCGATATCGTCTGTATCCTGGAACGGGGCCCCAATTCTTATGACCTGAGTCTCAGCGGCATTGACATACCTGAAGAGACGGCGCTGTTCGGACTGACCATTATAGATCCCAGAATTTTCCCTGCCTGGCCAAAGTATGCCGTGCCCTGTTTCAAAGAAAATTTGAGCAACAGTGAGTTTCTGATCTCTGCCTTGGGGGACTTTGGTACCTTTGTCTCCGGTAATTCCGTGGCCCATATGAGCTACATGTTGGCCGTCTACCTCGGCGGGAATCCGGTGGTGCTCATCGGGCAGGACTTGGCCTACGGGGAAGACGGCAAGACTCACAGCGAGGATACCGTGTACAACCTGGGAAAGTATGAGGTCGACGAGCGGGTGGCTTGGCAGATCCGGGAGAGTCTTTATAATGAGAAGATGCTTCACAACCGGACGGTATACTTGGACGGCTATTACGGCGGCAAGGTGAAATCCCGGGAATTGTGGCGACAATTCCTGATTTGGATGGAGACATTGGTCAATTTTTCGCAGGTCCCGACCATTAACGCCACCGAAGGCGGTGCCAAGATTCGGGGCACGATCCAGTTGCCGTTCCAGGAAGTTTTGGAACGGTATTGCACCAAACCGGTCAGGCCCATCGGAGAAGTTATTGATCGCCTTTCCTTGCGCAACGATTCGGACTACCTGGCTGCGCTGTCCCGAGTACACCGAAAGATCTCCGACCTCTTGGAGGAAACGGAGGATTTGGTGGCATATGCGAAAGAAAACCGTGACATTGT
>NZ_JAILZZ010000033.1:0-34945 GCF_023512215.1 Kyrpidia sp.
ACTTCTGTGAACTGGGTTCTCTGTCCGGCATTCTTCGGGATTTTCGCCGGACCGGCCGGACGTCGGTGAGACGGGAGCAATGCACCCGTGAACCTCGGTCCCGAGGATGCGAGGGCGATCCCGTGTGGGACGGGACAAGTCATAGGGACAGTGCCATTGTTTCCTGCTCCGGCCTGCGCTCTTCACCCCAATTCCCCAGGATCCGGTCGATGTCCCGGTTGAGCTGGGGTTCGCGACAAAGGTCTTTGAAACCCACGCCGGGCAAGGTATCTCCGCGGGTTGACCCCGCGGCCCCATTGAAGCTCCATTTTTTGTATGTCGAACCGTACCAGCATTTCGTCGGGAACAGGTCTCGGACGGTTCCGTCATATCTTCCGAAAACCAATTCCGGGTCAAAAGACTACAGATGGATCGGTGTGCATCGCATGTTGGGGTAGGTTAAATCATTGGGGCAATGGCTTCCCAACAGGTGGTACAAGGCATTGTTGTCTGGAGAGTTCTCAATAAGTGACCGAATACCTGGTCTTTTCTGAATTGAAGTAGATCCAACGGTGTGTAAATGGAATATATGTTTTATTTTACCTATGAAGGGGATTATGATGTCCGGACGAATATGGGGAAGCGAAATTTGGGCAATGGGAAAAAGTACGGGGGAAGGCTTGAAGAGGCACATTTCTGGTGTTATAGGTGGATGGTGCAGGTCGCGACGGGGAGTTGTTCGAAGGGCCTGTAGTCCGTGCGCGAACCTGTAGTGACGGGGAATTTCCCGGGATGTTCGCGATCTGGATTTTTTGCCGGTTTGTCGGGAAAAGGAAGAAAGGGATATCAGACGCAAGTGCCTCGAGAGGCGCAATGCAGTCCAGGTTCGCGAAATAGGCCATTGAAATCCGCATCACACAAGGTATAATAAGCGAAGAGTAGATCCGCGGGATGACTCCGCGGCCCCATTGAAGCAACCCGTGGCCAGCCGATTTCGGATGCAATAGCAGCAGTGGTAGATCCGCGGGATGACTCCGCGGCCCCATTGAAGCGTGCCTTCCCGGTCTCCGAGGGGACGTCCCGCTCACCGTAGATCCGCGGGATGACTCCGCGGCCCCATTGAAGCGGTTGCTGTATGGAAAGAAAACGGACCTGGTTCTGGGTAGATCCGCGGGATGACTCCGCGGCCCCATTGAAGCGCCCAAGGCCGCCAGATGAGAAGCACCACGCCCCCGGCGTAGATCCGCGGGATGACTCCGCGGCCCCATTGAAGCTTTATTCCGCACGACGTGGCGAATGGATCCGTGGTTGTAGATCCGCGGAATGACTCCGCGGCCCCATTGAAGCCTCTATCCGGCTGCCCCGAGTGCCATGCTGGCCAGCGTAGTGGCTCTGCAGGCTGAGCCCACCGGCAGATTCCTGGTCACCACAGACCGTGTATCGCCCGCCCTGAGTCAAAATGACACTGCCGATCGTTCCTCTACCACCCGCGCACGCGACAACTTTCACGTCCATATGTGGAAGGTACCATGGTATAATGAATCCGTCTTGACGGTCCAAGCCCTGTAAGACCGACACGAATCAAGGCGGTGGGTGCATGTCTGCGTCTCAAACCGTTCGATTCGCAAGCCGACTCTTTGACTTGGTGAACCTGATCGTCACAAACCCCAAGCTGTACACAGCTCCTCGTCTGGCGGAACATTTTCATGTGTCCGTCCGAACAATCAGACGGGACATTCGCCTGATCGAAGACCTCGGCATCCGCGTTGAGTCGGAGCCGGGGGGAGGGTATTTTATCATGCGGGATTTGCAGCGAATCCCGGGGATTTTGACCGAAGATGAGCGAGCGGTTTTGGATATCATGCCCGCCCTCCTTTACGCCTCGCTCCCGCACGGCCGCGTTCATCCGCTGGTCGACACCTATCGGCGCGCCGTGGAAAAGCTTCTGCCAGAAAAATCTCTTCCCGCGCGTCAAGTCGCTGATGAATCCCTTTCGACTGAGGGGCGAATCATCGCGGACCTATCGAGATCCCCGCATCAGACAGACGATCGATTGCTGTTTAAAATTTTGTTCGCCATTCGGACATGTCGCATTCTCGAAATGGATTATGTCAAAATCGGTGCGTCTGCACCGGAAACCCGGATGGTGAACCCCTACTACCTCGTACCTTGGCACAATTCCCTATATCTTATCGGTTTTTGTCACCTTCGTCAGGCATTTCGCACCTTTAAAATCCTGCGGATTCGTCGTGCCAAATGTTTCGCGCAAACTTTTGAGCGGGATGCCCGTTTTTCTCTGGGTGAATTTTTAAAATCGGCTTGGGGGATCGATCAATCCGGCCCAAGAGTGGAGGTGCACGTGCGGTTTGCACCACTTGTGGCGCATTATGCCCAGGAGGATGTCCGCCGTCACTCCATTCTTCGGGAAGTGTACCTTGCGGACGGAAGTTACGAAGTGTGGTTTAGGGTGCATTGGAACTGGGAATTTTTAAGGTTCGTTCTCCAGTATGGCAGTGGGGTCGAAGTGCTCGAGCCTTTGGAGGTGCGGGATCAGGTTCGAGAGGAGATTTTGCGCATGAGCGGCTTGTACAAAAAAATTGATGAGGCTCCTCAAGGCGTGACATGATTTGACACCCCCGTCCTGTATGATGACGTTGCGAGCAAGTCCTAGGGCGTAATTTGGAGGAGGCGTCATTCATGTTTGCCTTCGGGGATTTTTATGAAGAGCGTGGATGGACCGTCGTCCATCAGTATGATCAGCCGGGGCGGTCACCCCAACGGTTCTCGACAGAGATTGTTGAGCTGTCGGAGGTCACACAAAAGTACGTGACGAAACAGTTCCCCAGTGGACTTTATCGCCATCAGATGGAAGCGGTTCGGCAGTTTACAAAGGGGGACCATGTATGCCTCAACACAGGCACCGCTTCAGGAAAAAGCGCGGCCTTTTATTGTAGCGGGATCGAGACACTGGCGAAGGAGCCGAAAGCCCGAATCCTCGCCATCTATCCGATGAAAGCTTTGGCCGCCGAACAGGAAGACCGGTGGAGAGAGGCCATTCGCCAATCGGGATTAACGGTCCAAGTCGGTCGCATCGACGGAAGTGTTTCCCGTTCGATGCGCAACCAACTGCTGACGGAGTGCAGGGTCGTGGTCGCGACCCCGGACGTGGTTCACGCGTGGTTTCTGTATAACCTGGCTGAATTGCCCATTCGGCGGTTTCTCTCGCACCTGAAGCTCGTCGTGGTGGACGAGGTTCACGCCTATACCGGCGTCTTTGGCTCGAATGCGGCCTTCCTTTTTCGACGGCTGGCTCATGCTTGCGACAGCTTGGGGACGCAGTATCAATACGTCTGCGCTTCGGCTACAATTCGGGATCCGGCGAACCATTTGCGCCAGTTGTTTGGGGAACCCTTTACCTTGATTGGTGAGAACTCAGATACTTCTCCGAGATATCCCGTCACCATTGAAATGGTGAGTCCCCCCAAAGACAACGATTTTTTGACAGAGACAACCGCGCTGCTCAAATATTTGAGCACGCAGTCCCGCGGACGTTTCATTGCGTTTGTCGACGGTCGCCGGCAAACCGAGATGATTACCTCGATTCTGGCGAGAAATGATACCGACGAGCCCATTGCAGATCCCGACCAGTTTATTCGGCCGTTGGAGCACCTGGACATTCTCCCCTACCGGGCCGGGTACGAAGAACAGGATCGATTGACGATTCAAAACCGCCTGTCCGGGGGTGGCGTTCGGGGGGTGGTGTGTACCAGTGCCTTAGAGCTGGGCATGGATCTTCCCCACCTTGATGTGGCGGTATTAATCGGCGTCCCCGCCTCGAACACCAATTTTATCCAACGCATGGGTCGCATCGGCCGCCATGGCCCGGGCCATGTCATCGTGGTGAATTCGTATGGGGTGTACGACCAGGCGGTGTTTCGCAATCCGGAGCTGCTTATGAATCGGCCATTAGCCGAAAGCGCGCTGTACCTTGAAAACCCGCGCATCCAATACATCCACGCCCTGTGCCTGGCCCGATTGGGAGGTGAGTACGATTCCGCGCTTCGACAGACCGACCCGGACCCCTCTAATTATGAACCTTCACAACAAGTCGAATGGCCGCCTGGATTCGTCGAATTGTGCAGGCAGGAACGCATGGGGCAGGTTCCCAAAGATCTTCAGCCGATGAAATCGGAAGCCGGAGATCAACCGAACACGACCTATCCTCTGAGGGACGTGGAGACGCAGTTCGAAGTGGAACTTGTCCAGGGCCCCCACCGTGAACGTTTGGGCTCTCTGTCCCATGCCCAGGTGTTGCGCGAGGCGTATCCGGGGGCCGTTTATTACTACGCGACACAGCCGTATCGCGTTTATCGCATCTTGACGAAAGAAAAGCGGATTCAAGTCCGGCGGGAGTCCCGGTATTTTACGTCCCCCATGCGAAGACCGACGATGGTTTTCCCGGGGCTGAGCGAGGATCAAGTTTATCAGGCTCTGTCTTTCGGCAGCCTCGTTGGGATCGAGGCAGATCTCCAGATCAACGAGACGGTGTACGGCGTCCGGGAAAGAAGGGGTTCCAAGGAGATGGAGCCGATTGAATATCCCTTTTCACCCGCTCACGGACTTGCGAATGTGTATTTTGACCGGGATCGTTTTAGTCGGACCTACTTTACGACGGGGGTGACGTTGTTTCACCCAGCCTTCGATGGCGACAAGGTAGAAATGGAAGCCTTGGCGCGTCTCGTCTACGAAGCGTTTTTGCTGGTCTTGCCTTTCGAACGCCGGGATCTGGGTTTTGCGGTGGACCGCCTTCGGCAAGATAATTTGCCCATGCAAAGGGGATCCCGTTTTATCTGCATCTATGACGAGACCTATGGAAGTCTTCGTTTGAGCGGGCGGATCCTGGAAGACGGTGTCCTCGTGAAGATGGGCCGGCACATGCAAAATCTCGCGGAAGCCTCTTTTGACGAACCGCTTCGCGATGAGACCTGGGAGGCGATGCTCCGATTGGTGGAAGACGCCCGGAACTCGGCTGTGCCCTATGGTTTCCTCCCATCTCCTCAATCTACTCCATCGAAAAATCAGCGGGTGAAGGTCATCCGGCCCGGAAGCGTAGGCCTGGCGGTCCGCAACAACAATGAGTGGTTTAAAGTCGAGAATGTTTTTTTCAGTCCCAGGTTTGGAACGATCGCCTACCGTGGCTCTTATCCCGAGCGTATGTCGTCAGAAGATGTCGCGATTACATGGCCCCAAGACGCGATCGTCGAAATTCCTGGAGTTACCGAATTCGCCGAGTATGATCTCGAAACGGGCGAAATTTTAGAATTGGATCGAGTGTGAGACGTAAGGGAATGAAGGAGGTTTTCGCTGCGGCGATGACAGACGCAGAACGATTCGCTCAACGTTTTGAGCAAGCAGTGGGATTTCCGCCATTGCCTTATCAAGTGCGCATGGCTTTGGCACCCGAATGGCCCGGTTTGGTCCGGGTGCCCACGGGCCTCGGAAAAACCGCGGCGGTCGTCCTGACCTGGTTGTGGAGACGGCGCTATGCTGACCCTAAAGTCCGACAATCCTGCCCCCGCCGATTGGTTTATTGCCTCCCCCTGCGGACGTTGGTCCAACAAGTGGTGGACAATGTGGCCCTTTGGCTATCCCGACTGAACGTGCCCGTATTCGGACATGTTGCCGCTGTGGGTTCACAGTTTTCTGAACGCGGATCAGATTCTGAGTTCAGCGAACCGGTCGGTGTGTACGTGATGATGGGCGGTGCGGTCGAACGGGATTGGGTGAGGTTGCCGGAGTACGATCAGATACTCATCGGAACCCAGGATCAATTATTATCCAGGGCATTGAACCGAGGTTATGGAGTCAGCCGAGGCCGCTGGCCGATGGATTTTGCTTTCCTGAACAACGATGTGTGGTGGGTCTATGATGAGGTTCAATTGATGGGTGGCGGCGGCATCTATACCACGGCCCAATTGGAGGCTTTTCGTCGCCGGTTCGGAACGTGTGGCTCGAATTACAGCACTTGGATGTCCGCGACCTTGGATCCCGAATGGCTGGACACGATCGACTTTGTACCCTATCGCAATGCCACCTGGTGGATTGATCTGGATGAGGACGATCTGACGCATCCCATCATCCAGCAACGGTACAGAGCTCGGAAGCTGTTGTATTGGTCAGATTTTTATCTGTCTTCCAGTGACGCGAGTCGGCCTAACGAATATGCGAAACGGGTGGCCGAACTTGCCCTTGGGAAGCATCGGGAAGGGGCGCTGACCCTTGTCATTTTGAATCGGGTGAACCGAGCTCAGGCTGTGTACCGACAGCTTCTCGCCATGAGTCCCAATGTTCCGATCCGGTTGGTGCACAGTCGGTTTCGTCCGGCGGATCGCCAGGATATCGGACGCGCGGTCATTGAGATGGAGTCTTCCGGAGGGATTGTCGTGGCCACCCAAGCCGTGGAGGCCGGGGTGGACCTATCCGCCCGTACTTTGATCAGCGAAATCGCGCCTTGGGCATCTCTAGTCCAGCGTTTTGGTCGATGCAACCGCCGCGGGGAGTTTCAAGAGGCGGATGTTTGGTTGCTTGATATGGAAGACGACCTTGACTGTGCTCAGCCCTATGCTGAGGAGGAGATCAAGGAAGCGAGGGCTCGGCTGCGCGAGCTCGAGGAAGTTGGTCAGGAGAGCCTGAAAACCTGGCGCATGCCCCCGCCTGAGGGGCAGGTTTTGCGACAAAGGGATGTGCTGGATCTGTTTGATACGACGCCGGATCTGGCGGGACTCGACCTTGATATCTCTCCTTATGTGCGGGATATATCGGACACGGATGTCCAGGTCTACTGGCGGTCGATTGGGGAAGGACCGCAACTATCGGACTGGCCGGCGAGACCCGAGGAAATTTGTAATGTCTCCATGTCTGCGATGCGGGACTATCTCACGGCGAAAAAAGAGAATCGAACGAGAAAGGACAGGGTTTGGACCTGGGATTGGTTAACCGGGACGTGGATGAGCTTCCGGGAGAGGAACCCCGTGCCTGGCAAGGTTTATTTGTTAGATGCGGCCCTCGGTGGTTATCGGAAGGACGTCGGGTTCGATCCTGGGGCATGGGAACCAGTTTCTATCGTTCCGTCCGGCGATGAGGAGACAAGAAGGGAGGAATTGTCCGACGCCGATGATCCGAATACCTATCAAGGTTCGTTTGTCTTGCTCGCCGACCATTTAAAACATGTGGGTGAAGCCGCGCAAAGCTTGATGGAAAAGTTTCAGGAGCAGATTCCGGAAGACTTGCGGCGGGCCGTGGTGGAGGCCGCCAATTGGCACGATATCGGCAAGGCGCACCCGGTTTTTCAAGAGCGGTTGTTGGCGGGACTCTCAAACGACCACCCATACCGAGCGTCTCTGTGGGCGAAATCCGGCAGGGGGCCGGAGTATCATGAACCACAAGCGCAGTCAAGCCAGGAAGACTCGCAGGAAAGGCTTGCCGGAATTGGCGGGGAAGAAGGGCCCCTCACCCTGCTGAAAGTTCCGGATCGAAAACATTTTCGTCACGAGCTGGCCTCGGCCTTGGCGTATCTGCAACTTCATGATCCGGAACGGCCGGATGTGACGCGAGACTTGGTCACCTATCTCATTGCTGCCCATCATGGTAAGGTGCGCATGTCGATTCGATCGTTGCCGGACGAGATTCCGCCAGCTGCGGATCCCAGGGAGCGTTGGTTGTTCGCCAGGGGTGTTTGGGATGGCGATTCGTTACCGGCGGTGATATTGCCCACCGGGGAGGTGTTGCCTCAGGTCACATTGCAGTTGGGATGGATGACGCTCGGTCGGGGTCCGTGGGGCGAAAGCTGGGTGGATCGGACCATGCACTTGTTAAAACAGTACGGACCTTTTCGCCTCGGTTTCCTCGAAGCGTTGGTCCGGGTGGCCGACTGGCGAGGCTCCGAGAGGGAGGGGAAGCGGGTATGATTCAGTTCACTGGCACGGCCCCTCGACCGTTATCTCATTATTTGAAGGCGATGGGGGTTTTGCGGCTTCTCGTGGAACAGGCGGATCCACATGCCCGGGGATGGTGGGAAGACGAGACGTTTTGCGTCGAAACCTCTCTCTCCTCATCAGATGTAGAAATGTTTCTTTTAACCCAATATCGCCCCACGCCCCTGGTGACCCCATGGAATGGCGGGAGCGGCTTCTTTGGTCGCGACGAAGCGCTACATGCCATTGAAACGTCTGAAACTGATCGACTGAGTGCGTACCGGGCCACGATTGAAGAGGCACGCAGGATCCTCCAGGCGTTCGGATTGGAAAAAAAGCCGGACAACAAGGACAAGCGCCCATTGGTTCAAGCTTGTCGGAACCGTTTTCCGGATGAGGCGATTGCATGGCTGGACGCTTCTGTGGTGCTCACCACTGGAGATCTGGGATTCCCCCCACTTGCCGGAACCGGGGGGAATGACGGGAATCTGGAGTTCTCGAATAATTTTATGCAGCGAATCTTGAACGTGATGTCTCCCGTCAGCGGTGATCCGACCCCGATGGCGGCCACGTGGCTCCGGGCGGCGCTGTGGGGAGAGCCGACGTCCGGCCTCATGAAGGGAGCAATTGGCCAGTTTTCTCCAGGAGAGGCCGGTGGGCCGAATGCTCGCAGCGGGTTTTCGGGAAATTCTCTTGTGAACCCATGGGATTTCATCCTGATGCTCGAGGGCGCCCTCTTGTTCGCTTCGGCGGCGACCAAGCGTTTGGAACGACAGTCAGCTTCGGTGGTGGCGGCCCCGTTTACCGTCTACCCGACGGCGGTGGGACACGGTTCTACGGCGGATTCTGACAACTCCCGGGTGGCTCGGGCTGAAATGTGGTTGCCAATGTGGTCTCAGCCAGTGTCCTTAAGGGAACTGCAATATGTGTTTCGGGAAGGCCGGGCACAACTGGCGGGCAATCGGTCCCGGCGCGTCGCGAAAAATGGCGTCGATTTTGCTCGGGCCTGTGCGACTTTGGCCGTTGATCGCGGGATCGACAGCTTTCAGCGCTACTCTTTCCTCAAGCGATATGGGAAGGCCTATCTGGCAGTACCTTTGAACCGTTTTGTGGTTCAAAGGCGACCCTATGCGGAATTGTTGTCCGAAGCGGACAACTGGATCGAACTATTCTCTCGGGTAGAGAATACCTCTCACGCCTTTCAATCCGCCCTGCGAAAGATTCGGGAGGCTGAGTTCCTGTACTGCCAATACGGTGGGAGCCGGCGTATGCAGGAACTGTTGATCGCCCTGGGGCGGGCGGAGAAGCTGCTGAGCCAAGTGACGAGCGCCCGTGAAAAAGTGCCGCCACTCACACTGCGCAATCCGGCTTGGTGGGAGGCTGCCGACGACGGCTCGTGGGCTTTTCAAGCAGCGCGCGGTTTTGTTTCGACCTTACCGGGCACAGCGGGATCGATTCGCTCCTTTTTGTCCCCGGTGGAACCGGACCAGCCAGGTCGTTGGAGTGTGGAATCGAGTCCGCCTCGGGTGGTCTGGAAGTCAACCGATTTGGCGACGAACCTGGCGGCGGTGCTCCGACGACGCTTTTTGGAGGCTGAGCGGGCTGAGGTCGACAGAGGCGATAGGCGGGGGATCGTGCGACTGGAGTCGGTGGACAAGCCCACGGCGGGCCTCCGTCCGGTGCCGGTGTGGATCGTGGTGCGACTGCTCCATGAGACCAACAGCGACAGGCGAATCGCTGACTTGATCTGGGGTTTGTTGCCCTTGAGTCAGAGTGCACGCCCGGGAGGTGTTTTCGATCGAAGCGTGCGGCGAGAAGAGTCAAAGTACGCAGTGCCTTGGGTATACATCCTGGCCCGACTGATTACGGCACCGGAGGCGCAGATACAGCGCATTTTTCCGGGAGTTGCCCCGGTGCCGGTACCCAACCAGTTTCTCGCCTCCCTTGCGGCCGGCGATCTGGACCGGGCGGAGAGAATGGCTGAACACCGGCTTCGGGGGAGTGGATTCTCGAGCCCATTTTTCCAAAAAGGTGTTTCACCCTGGCTCAGCCGCAGCTCGGTGGCTGACCGCCGGCGAATGGGCACACGTATTGTCGCAATGTTGGCCTTACCCGTTGCGGATCGGGATCTGAGAACCCTGGCACACATGGCTGCGCTCGCCACAGACGTCGGGGCGCAAGAAGCGGTTGAACATGGGCCACCTTTTGCCGATGAACCTACCCGGTAAAGGATGGTCGCGCGGTCGTCATTGTGACGGAGAGAGGAGAATGAAGTCATGGATCTTGATTTCTCGATGCTGAAGAGTCAACCGAGGCTGCTGCTGGAGGCGGAATTGAGGCCGATACAAGGAACGAGATTTCAGCCGACGGGATTCCCGGATTTGGGAGCGGCTCAGTACGAAGGGCCAAACGGAGAATCATTGCTGCTGGTGGAATCGGCACAAAGCATGGCCAACCGGTTGGAGATCGTGTGCTGGGACGAACAGGCCCAGGATTGGGTGGAACCTTTGCGGGGGCTGCCCATGATCAAGGTGGTTAAACCGAATGGAGAGATGTTGACCAACTCCTTGCTGGAATCCCATCGGCTCAATTCCCCCTATATATTGGAAGGAAAAGATACGTCCGTGTTGGCGCTTCTCAAAGAAGAATTGAACAGTATGGAAGAGGGACCTGTGAATCTGCGCAGGCTGGCGGAAGTGGTTTTTCGCTATGACACGAATGCGCTGCTCCACGGCGTATTCTTGGCGAAGTCGGAACTCGCCGGCGGTCGGTTGCGGTTGCCCCGGGTGTTGTCGGCCTTTATTGAGGCGGAAGGCGTCAAAGTGGCCCAAAATGGCGGGGTGAAAAATGACCGGGTGAATCCGAGTGGCGACACGCGCAAAGGATTTGGCAATGTTCCCTTTTACCGGGAGGAATATACGGCGCAACGGATCGTGGCGTATTTTAATTTGGACCTGTCCCAGATCCGGTCTTTTGGCATTCCCGACCCCGGGGAAGAATTTCTGATTTCGTTTGCCCTGTACAAAATCCGGCGCTTCTTGGACGTGGGGTTGCGATTGAGGACGGCCTGCGATCTGGAATGTGTGAGCATCCGAGCGACTCGTCCCGAGGATTGGCCCATTCCGGAAGAGGAGGACTTGGTTCGGGTGATTCCTGGTCAGATCCGTCAACTGCGGGACAAAGGTCTGCTGGGAGAATCACTCACGGTCGAGTATCGGCCTAAGTAAGCACGCGGAAATGAATCTGGGGGGTTCGGGCAGTGGATCACGAGTGGGCTGTCGCATTTCGGTTTCCCGGTGGGCGATACCACGCTAACCCTTGGGGCCGCCATGTCAATGAAGGGGACGTGGAGTGGCCCCCGTCTCCGTGGAGGGTGTTGCGGGCGCTTATGGCAACATGGTTCCACAAGGGTCCGGTCATCCGGGAGGATTTATTATATGGGGAAGACGGCGATGGACAAGGCCGCCTGGAGGCGGACCAAGTTTTTGATTCGTTGGTGGTCAAATTGGCTTCGGTGTTGCCGGTGTATTATTTGCCCAAGGCGAGTCGGGGACACACTCGACACTATATGCCTGGGCCGGGTCATGACAAATCCCTCGTTTTTGATGGGTTCGTTCGCCTCAACCCCGAAGACCGGGTGGTGATGGCCTGGCCGGGACTGGCGTTCGCCGACGAAGAGCGTCTCCTGTTGGATCGTATTTTGCGGCATATGACGTATCTGGGTCGCACTGAGAGTTGGGTGGAGGCGCGGCTGGTGGAATGGACGGGGATCCCCAACTGCTATCCGATTGAGCGGGAGAGCGTATACGGTTCGACTGCGGAGGACATGGAGCCGGTGGCGGTTATGGCGGTGCAGAGTGAAGATCAGTTTCTCGCGTGGCGGGATGGGGTACGAGAGGGTTCCAGGATCGGAGGGGGGAACACCCGGCGAGGCCGGAGAGGGCCGAAGATTCCCGTGACAATCGTCGAAGCCCTGGCCGTCGATACCTCCGACCTGGAGCGAGAGGGTTGGAATCAGCCACCCGGATCTCGCCGTGTCATCTATCTTCGCCCCTACGGGTGTTTCGAAGCAAAAATTGACAATCGCGGTGGGGGAGACGAGGGCAGAGGCGCCTTTCACATCGCGCGTTTTGCGTTGGCCGGAACTCCCTTGCCGAGCCGATTTAATGCCGTTACGGTGGCGGAGTTGTTCCGCCGAGCCTTGTTAAGCCGTCTGGACAAACAAGCTCCCCGGACGATCACCGGGCGGGACGAGCACCAACGCGTCCTCGCCGACAGTCATAACCATGCGTTCTTTCTCCCGGAAGACGCGGATAGGGATGGCCGGGTGGACCATCTTTTGCTGTACAGTGCGGAACCATTTACTGAACCGTTAATTCGTGTGTTGCAATCTTTGAGGAAACTATATACCGGGGAACAAGAGTGGCGGGTGTTCTTGGAAGGGCTGGGATCGAGGTTGGACCAGGCCGTGGCGAAAGGAATGGAGTCTTCCTTGCTCGGTCCGGCCCGGGTTTGGGAATCGGTGACCCCTTATCTTCACCCGTGGTTCCAGAAAAAGGGCGGGAAATTCGGCAGGGAGGAGCAACTGAGGAAAGAGATTCGCCTTCGGGGGCTGCCGGAACCAGTGTTGATTGAATGGAGGCCCTTCGTGCGCGTGGGGGACCGGGCGGCCTCTGTGCTTCAGTTCCGGCGTTTTCGAAGCAAAGGAAGTTCCCAAAGCCAACCGGATCGTCACGGAGGGTTCTACCATATCGAGTTCCCGGAACCAGTTCCGGGCCCCCTTGCTTTCGGATATGGGTGTCATTATGGACTCGGTTTATTCGCGCCGGTGGCGGCATCGTGGTCCCAACCGAAGGTTCAGGGAAAGAGCGAAGGTACTCGGATGTAGGTCCCGCAAAGGTGGGGTGGTGGGAGGAGTTGCTTGGCGGTAGCCAATTTAAGGTAGGCCAAATAGCTGGGGCAGTGGTGTCCACCACAGGTGTGAGAGGGCACTCGGGTGTGAGGAGGTTGCAGTGAGGGACCAAGCCTCTTTACTTCTCCGGGCTGTGGGGGAGCCAGTCGACTTTACACGGCATGGGGGAGTGGTTATGGCGGTATGTCTCGGGGAGTGTAAGGCTGCGGCGAATATGAGCAAGCAGATGTTCAGGGAAATAGTGCTTATGGGAGAAGGGTGAGGAGCCGATTCCGGTGCTGTCACTGGATGGCGCCGGTGTCGGCGGGGACTGTTTGCGGGCATCTCTGGCTGCTTGCGCGAACCTGTAGTGATGGAGAATTTCCCAGGGGGTTCGCGATCCGGATTTTTTGCCGGTGTGGCGGGGAAAAAGGGAAAAAGGTGTGAGATGGAATGCCTTCGCGGAGTACCATGCAACTGAGGTTCGCGAAAAAGGCCATTGAAATCCGCACCACACAAGGTATAATAAGCGAGGAGTAGATCCGCGGAGTGACTCCGTGGCCCCATTGAAGTGATAACAGCACCCGTCGCAGGCCTACTATTTTTCCTGGTAGATCCGCGGAGTGACTCCGCGGCCCCATTGAAGTTCACTGTGGAAGGTATTGATATTGTTTTTGAGTTTACGTAGATCCGCGGAGTGACTCCGCGGCCCCATTGAAGTCCAATCTCACACCAGGGGCTAAATATACTATCAGTAGATCCGCGGAGTGACTCCGCGGCCCCATTGAAGCAAAATTGCTGAGCGGGATAGGAAGGATGGCGAAATCGTAGATCCGCGGAGTGACTCCGCGGCCCCATTGAAGCGGTTAATTCATCACTTAGATCTTTGGTCGCTTTAGTAGATCCGCGGAGTGACTCCGCGGCCCCATTGAAGCCAGAGCCACAGGAGCACGCCAATCATAATCACAAAGTAGATCCGCGGAGTGACTCCGCGGCCCCATTGAAGCATAAAATTGTCTGACCTCCCAGGCACTCAGGATTGGTAGATCCGCGGAGTGACTCCGCGGCCCCATTGAAGCCTGCCCGTGTCCAGGGTGAATAGCTTCGTGGCCCCGGCGTAGATCCGCGGAGTGACTCCGCGGCCCCATTGAAGCATATTCCGCCCCGCCAACGCGGACAACCGACATAAATGTAGATCCGCGGAGTGACTCCGCGGCCCCATTGAAGCGCCATCGTCACATCACTCTCCCGGGTACGCCTTCGAAGTAGATCCGCGGAGTGATTCCGCGGCCCCATTGAAGCCCATTTTTGTCGATTCGGAATTGTCCTGTCGTCGAAACACGTAGATCCGCGGAGTGATTCCGCGGCCCCATTGAAGCATCATCGTATCCTTCCAGGTGTTCCACGATGTCCCACGTAGATCCGCGGAGTGACTC
Organism: Kyrpidia sp.; assembly: GCF_023512215.1. NCBI lineage: Bacteria > Bacillati > Bacillota > Bacilli > Caryophanales > Alicyclobacillaceae > Kyrpidia > Kyrpidia sp. The sequence goes on from NZ_JAILZZ010000033.1 coordinate 14,280, forward strand.
CGCGGCCCCATTGAAGCATCATGGCAATCCGTATGTGGACGCATTGGCGGTCGGAGTAGATCCGCGGAGTAACTTCGCGGCTCCATTGAAGCGACGGCCATCCAGCGTCCTGCGCTTGATCGACCGAGGTAGATCCGCGGAGTGACTCCGCGGCCCCATTGAAGCTTCCACAACCGAGGAAGACTTACGCCGGAGTTTGAGGATGGTAGATCCGCGGATTGACCCTGCGGCCCCATTGTTGCCTCGGTGGTCGGTCCTTCGGCGAGCCCCTCAGTGTGAACATCTGTGGAACAATGCCATGATCATTTAAAGCCTTCCATGTCTTGATGAGGCTTTATTAAGCTCCGGCGGTTTCCTCGGTCAACAACGCAAACTTCTTGTTTGAAATCATCAGCCGCACGTCTAACCCATCGAAATTCTGTGTACAATGATAGATAACGTGAAGATATTTCGATGTCCTTGTGAGAACGACGGGCGGAGGGTGGCGCATGAGCGATCCCGGCGATTCGACGGTGGGGCGGGAAGAGATCGAGTGGGCGGATGAGGATTGCGTTCCCCTGTCTGCGATTCAACATTACAGCTATTGTCCGCGGCAGTATGCGTTGATCCATATCGAGCAGGCGTGGGCGGAGAATATTTATACGGCCAAGGGGAGATGGGTGCATGAGCGGGTTGATGAAGAAGGGGCGCAATCCCAAGACGGTATACGGGTGTTGACGGGTCTGGCCGTGTGGTCCGATCGGTATGGTCTGGTTGGTAAGTGCGATCGGGTGGAAATTCGAGGCGGCATTCCTTTCCCGGTTGAGTTCAAGTTCGGCAGGATGAAGGCGTCGATCCACGATGAGTTACAGTTATGTGGACAAGCGTTGTGTTTAGAAGAAATGTTTGGCGTGGCCGTGCCAAAGGGAGCGATTTATCATGTGCAGTCCCGACATCGACGGGAAGTGCTCCTTGACGATAGGCTGCGCCAACTGGTTTTGGAAATTGTCGCTGAGATCCGCGGGGTGAATCATCGCGGCGTTCTGCCGCCAGCGGTTAACGACAAGCGGTGCAATCGGTGTTCCCTGGAGCCAATCTGTCTCCCCGATGCGACGGATGGGCATCTGCCGGATCATTGGTCCGACTGGCCTTTGGTGCAACAGGTGGTGGAAGAGAGGCAGCGAGAAGGAACGCGCGACTGACGGAAAAAAGGGGGGTTATCCGGGAGAACTTCATGCGATGTGGGGGGAGGTTGAAACATGATTCAGGAGGCGATGAACACGCTGTACGTGCAAACAGAGGGGGCGATCCTGCGCTTGGACCACGATAATGTGGTGGTTACCTGGAAGGGGGATCAGAACCGCAGTTCAAGCGCGGAGACCGGGCAAGAGAGGAGCTTGCGCATCCCCCTGCATCATCTTCAGGGCATCGTCGTATTGGGGCGTGTATCACTGACAAGTCCGTTGCTCGCCAGATGCGCCGCGGACGGGCGGTCCGTGGCGGTCCTGAACTCCCGGGGCCGGTTCCTGTACCGCATTGAGGGCCGTCAATCGGGCAATGTATTGCTGCGCGTTGCCCAGCACCGTCTGTTTCGTGAGCCGGCCAAGGCGGTCCCGATTGTTCAGGCTATTCTCGCCGGGAAAATGCACAATAGCCGGCAGGTGCTGCTTCGGGCGGCCCGGGACGTTTCGGAGGAGACGGTGTGCAGTGAGCTCCAGCAGACCGCCGGAGAAATCTCCAGGGATTTGCGCCGCTTGCCGCAGGTTTGTGATTTGGATGCCCTACGTGGTATGGAAGGAATCAACGCAAAACGATATTTTGGCCAATTTTCCAATCTGCTGCGGGGCGACGGGACGTGGCGGTTCACGGGAAGGAATCGCCGACCTCCTCGGGACCCGGTCAATGCAGTTCTCTCTTTTTTATACTCGTTGCTCGGTAACGACTGTACATCTGCCGTCGAGGCCGCGGGCCTGGATCCACAAATCGGCTATTTGCATGCTCTGCGTCCGGGGAGGCCTGCTCTGGCCTTGGATCTGATGGAAGAGTTGCGGCCGATTCTGGCCGACCGAACGGCCATCACCCTGATCAATCGGCGACAACTCCGACAGCAGGATTTTGATGCTGTGCCGGGTGGGGCTGTGCTGTTAAATGAAGGCGGGCGGAAAACGGTTCTTGACGCATATCAAAGGCGGAAGCAAGATGCGTGTCGGCACCCGCTTTTCAAGAGACCGATCACGTTCGGAATGTTACCATATCTCCAGGCCCGGCTTTTGGCCCGGGCTATCCGCAGCGATGCTGTGTACGTTCCATTTTTTTATCGTTGAAAGGGGATCGCCATGTTCATCCTGGTGGCCTACGATATCTGCACAGATACGCAGGCGGGCCAAAAGCGCCTGCGCCGGGTGGCCCAGGCTTGCCAACGCGTGGGGCAGAGGGTGCAAAAATCGGTCTTCGAGTGTACATTGGATGAGGTGCGGTACGCCGGCCTCGTGCGCACGTTGAGTCGCATTATGGACAAATCCGAGGACAACATACGGATTTACTGTTTGGGGGAACAGCGACCGCGAAACATCCTGCAACTGGGCCGGAGTTCCGTGACGAATTTTGAGGATCCGTTGATCTTTTGATGTGCGACGCCGGCAAGGACTGGGTGGGAATGGGGTCGGGTGCCGCTGTTGTGTTCCTCGCCCGGGCCGCGGCGTACTGTTCCCGCCCAGGACTCCCGCCCTACCCACGCTGCTCACCACCGTTCCCTTCCCCCCAAAACAGCGCCGCCCCGGCAGATCTAGCGAAGCCCACCCGGGTGCGGTCCGGATTCAGAACTCTCTTCTTTGATACAGGCGAACCGAGAACATCAGTGACGCCACATAAATCGATGCTGTACCGAGCAACAACCAGACCCAAGCCAACCCGTCGCCAGCCACGAGATTTTGGATCCAAGTCCAGATTGCCACAATCCATTCCGAGTTGTCATGTTTCACCCAACTGTGCACGGCACCTGCCACGGCCCCGATACCGGCACTGATTACAAAAATCACGACACCAAGGTATCGTACGAATACGGGTCCTAACCCATAATATAAGGGCAGGATGAGGGCCGACCACAGAATGGACACGGAGAGAACGCCACCCAGATGAGTCCATCCCATGGCTGGAAATTCGAAGAGGTTCAAAGAACGGAGGACGGCCGAAACCAGTTCTACGAGAAAGAACATGGCGGGGCCGATGAAAACCATCTCCAAGTAGCGGGCCCTGACGATGGCACTCCGGGATACCGGTAGACTGTTCACCAGTATGTCACTTTCACCTCGAAAATCAATTTGAATCGCTTGTGACAGGATGATCACGGTCCACATGGCGATCATGATGCTTGAAGCTGTGGGGTTCCGGAGGACGGTACTGATCACCACGAGCAATAGGGCATGGACCACCAGGGGCTTCCGATATACGATCCAGTCCTTGATGAAAAGACTACGCATGGGGCTCCCCCTTCACCGTATAAAGCATGATATCCTCCAATGATGGCGGCTCGGCCAGCACTCGACTCCCCAGCGCCGGCAACGCATCGTTCGGGGCCAACGCCTCGAATCCCACCCCGGTTTCCCGAATCCCGATGAGCTTTTCCCTGGTCTCGGGGTTCAAGATCTCCCTGGGCCCCTTCACCAGTCGATACTGCTCCAGCAGGCGGTCTTTTTCCCCGTTGTACAGGATCCGGCCGCGGTGGATGAAAATCATGTAGTCCGCGATCCGCTCGAGGTCCGTGGTGATATGGGTGGAGAAAAAGATGGCCTTGCCTTCGTCCTGGATCAGCTCGGCGAGCACATCCAGAATCTCCCGGCGCACGATGGGATCGAGCCCGGAGGTCGGTTCGTCCAGGAGAATCAGTTCGGCGTGGTGAGAAAGGGCCAGGGCGATGGACAATTTCATTTTCATACCCGTGGAGAGGGCTTTGATCTTGCGATCTCCGGGAAGTTCAAACTGATTGCGGTAGTGCCGATAGAGTCTCTCGTCCCAGCGCGAATAAAAAGAGGCCACGACCGTTTTCGTTTGGTCGACGGTCAACTCGTCGTAAAAGGGCGGTTCGGCGTACACGAAGCCGATGCGGTCTTTGGCCTTTTGACGGCTGCGGGGATCACTGTGCCCGAACAGCCGGACCGTGCCCGCATCCGGGTGCAACAGGTCCATGATCAGCTTAATCGTCGTCGTCTTGCCGGAGCCATTGGGCCCGATGAAGCCAGTGATAAACCCTTTCTTGATCGAAAAGGTCACATCCTCCAAGCGAAAGCCCCGGAATGTCTTGCTCACTCCCTCCAAAGTCACCACGTCTTCCATCAGCGCTCCTCCCCGTACAGAATCTCGATCATGGTTTTGATGTCCTCCAGTCCGAGGCCCAGGGCCCGGCACTCCTTCACCACCCGGACTAGTTGTTCCTCGATGGCCTTGAGCCGCTGCTCTTTTAAGAACGACGGATTGTGACCGGCGATGAAAGAGCCCTTGCCCACCACGGACACGACCAGCCCCTCTTTTTCCAACTCATCGTAGGCGCGCTTCGTGGTGATGACGCTGATGCGCAAATCCCGGGCCAGCTGTCGAATGGAAGGGAGCAGATCCCCTTCCCGCAGCTCCCCCCGGAGAACGGCCTCCTTGATCTGCCGCTTGATCTGTTCATAAATCGGTTCCTTCGAAGTGTTGGATAACAGGAGGTTCATCATGGCCTCTCAGGATGAGACATGTAATAAGTGTTCATACACACTATATACACTAAAAATGACGGTGTCAAGGGGTCCCCCGCCTGGGTGCCCGCATGGGTCTCCACTCTGAAATGGGCTGGTTTGCCCGCCGGGAACAAAGCGGCCGTCTCGCCCGTCTATTAGGATGAGTAGACCGGAAGGTCGAGAGACCGGGAGGGGATTCAGGTGAAAACCGCGATGGCGGCGGGGGCTTTGATGGCTTCATTTGTTGGGGCCGTACCGGGGTTGACGGCGGGCCCGGCGGTGGGCTCCGGGGCGCAGGCGCCGGTGGACCCGGTTTGGCGGGATGTGGTGATTCAAGGGCAGGTCACCGAGGTACAACCCGGGTGGGCGACGGTCAAGGCCGATGATTGGCGTCCGACGTGCCCGCCGGGAAAAGTATGCACACTATACATTATGCTTGGGCCTACATATCGCGTGGATACGTCAACGGCGGAGTTTCAGACTTCCTTCGGGCAGCCGATTGGACAAGGTGAACTGTTCGTCGGGGAGCGGGTCGTGATCTACGGAGTGGTGCCCGAGGTTCCGGGTCAGAAAGGCGGCCCGGCGGCTTCAAAATCTCCCGCTGCTGGACCCGGAGGGGCCCCGAAGGCCGGTGTGGCTACACAGAGTTCGCCCTCGGATAGCGTACCGTTTCTGACTCCCGCCGCGCCGCCGGAGATGTCCGCACCAAGCCAGGGTGCAGCAACGGCGGGAGGCGGCGCTTCGGTGAGCACGCCGCCCAGCGCGAATGCGGATATTGCCCTGCCCCAGCCCGCCGGAAATGGCGATCCGTCCAAACCTCTATTGCTCCGGGCCCGGATCATCGAGGAGATTCAGCCCGCTCCTCAGGCATTGCCAAAGCCTCTTCCCGAGCAGCCCTCGGCCGGAGCCCAGGCGGCCGGGCAGTAGAGCCCTGGGAGAAGAGAAGCTGGGGCATGGCGGGCAATCGGCCTTTCTAAGCCCCTCTCTCGGGGTGTTGATAATGGAATAACCCGTATGTCGCGTTCAAGGATGGTTGTTCAAAAGCTCGACCCGGGCCATGGTTCCGGGACCGGGCTTTTTCATTTTGGCGGGAACGACCACCTGGCGGGAATAAAGTGGCACGGCGTGGTACTATATAGGATGGCAATAGCAAATGCAGTGAGGCAGCATCCGAGCCGGATCGCCGGGCAACAGGAACAACTGCCCGGCGACTGAGATGAAGGGTTGCAAGAAAACGGCAAGCCGGCTGTCCGAGGCAACCGGCTTGGAGGTTTTCTCAAGATTGGGAGTCGTTCTCACTTCTTGGCGGCAAGCCAAGTGGCGAGGGCTTTGATGTCGTCCTCCTTCATGCTGCTCTTGAATCCGGGCATGGTGGTGCCGCCATTCTCGATCTGCTTTTGAATCTGGTCTTCGGACAGTTTGGCGCCCACCTTGTCCAGCGCGGGTCCGACTCCTCCTTCGAGGTTGGCGCCGTGACACGCCTGGCAATTCTGTTGGTACAAGGCTGTCGCGTCCGCACTGCCGCCGCCAGAACCCGAAGATGAAGACGAGGAAGAGGACGACCCGCTTTGGTTGGAGGTGTTGGACGTCGAGGCACTGGAGGAACCCGAGCCCGAAGAGGACGGGGAAGATGCAGCGCCGCAACCCGCCACTAACAAAGCGCCTGCCGCGAGGACAGCGAGAAGTTTCTTCATAAGTAGACCCCTCCTTTTGTCAGTCTCTTACAGAAGTTTAACAGAAATCCCGGGGGGAAGACAGGGACGTTCTGGGCCATATTTGTGAACGAAAGGGGAACAGATCGTGAACAATGGAATTGACGCCGCAATCCGATATGCCGAGGCAGAAAATGAAAGATTTTTAGAGGAGCTCAAGGATTTTATTCGCATTCCGAGCATCAGTGCCCTGTCCGAGCACAAGGGGGATGTCCTGGCGGCGGCCCGCTGGTTGGTGGATGCGCTGACCCGGGCGGGGGCGCAGGGGGCGCGGCTGGTGGAAACGGCGGGGAATCCCGTGGTATATGGAGAGTGGATGGGCAAACCTGGAGCTCCGACAGCGCTGATTTATGGCCATTATGACGTCCAGCCCGTGGATCCTTTGAACCTTTGGCAGTCGCCGCCCTTTGAACCCGAGGTGCGGGATGGGAAAATTTACGGCCGGGGTACGAGCGATGACAAGGGCCAGGTTTTCATGCACGTGAAGGCGGTCGAAGCGTGGCTAAAGACTGTCGGAGAACTTCCGTTGAACGTAAAATTCTGCTTTGAAGGCGAGGAAGAGGTGGGCAGCGGGAGTCTGCCGGGGTGTCTGGAGGCGAATCGGGATCTTTTCCAAGCGGATGTGCTGGTGATTTCCGATACCTCCATGCTGGCCCCCGGGCGTCCGGCGATCTGTTACGGGCTCAGGGGGATGGCTGCTCTGCAGGTGGATGTATACGGTGCGAAGGGAGACCTGCATTCCGGCATCTACGGAGGCGGCGTACCCAACCCCATCCACGCCCTGGTGGAAATCCTGGCGTCCATGCACGGGCCCGATGGCCGGGTGCGGGTCGAGGGGTTCTACGATCGGGTGCGGGAGTTGACACCCGAGGAGCGGGAGGCGATCCGGGAACTCGGCTTCGACGAGGAGGCGTTGGCCCGGGACCTTGGCCTGACGGCCCTGGTTGGGGAGGCGGGCTATAACTATGTCGAGCGGACCACCGCCCGACCGACCCTGGAGATCAACGGGATCTATGGCGGATTTCAGGGGGAGGGGACGAAAACGGTGATCCCCGCCGAGGCCCACGCGAAGATCACCTGTCGGCTGGTTCCGGATCAGGAGCCTGGCGAAATCATGGATCTCATCGCGGCTCACGTGTCCCGGCACGCGCCGGCGGGCGTTCGGGTGGAGGTGCGGCGGTTCGACGGCGGCCGGCCCTACGTGGCACCCCTGGATCATCCGGGCATTCAGGCGGCGATCCCGGCGTACGAGGCGGTGTACGGCACAGGGCCGGTGTTCACCCGATTGGGCGGATCCATTCCCATTGTGGAGGATTTTCATCGCATTCTCGGATTGACCGCGGTGATGATGGGGTTCAGTTTACCGACCGAAAATAACCACGCGCCGAACGAGCATTTTGATCTGGAGAATTTTAAGAAAGGGATTCAAACGCTGTGCGTGTATTGGAATGAGCTCGCCCGTCGGGGGTTAAGCGAAGCAGCAGGCACATAGGGCGTATGATACCATCCTCGAAATATCCTGAGTGGGGTCCATAGCCACGGGGCATCAACGTCCCTCGAGCCAGTTATCATTCTTGTGGACGGGCTGCGGTCGCTGTGGCGGGTGTCCTACAAAAGGCGCCTAAGTGTTATTCCGACATGGTATATTCGAACCAGCAATGCCTGAGGTTGCCCGAGAAATGATGAAATTGAGCCGATGACACGTAGTTCTTATGCGGGATACTATGCTATATTCCTTAACAGAGAACGATGACTGAGGTGGTATCATGATTAGGCAGGCCAATTTTCAGACGATATCTTGGTTTTGGGATCTACACAAGCGACAGTTGCTTGATTTGGACCCCCCGTACCAGAGGCGAAGTGTATGGAACCAGGAATATAAAGATTACTTTATTGACACGGTTCTGAATGGATTTCCTGCACCAGCGATCTTTCTGTATCAGGAAATTACTCCTGAAGGCTTATCGAGGTACAGTGTAGTTGACGGGAAACAACGTTTATCTACCCTGTTTGAGTTTGCCAATAATGAGTTCATTGTTTCCGAGAATGCGACAGTCGCACAGTTTAGAGGGAAATATTTTAAGGACCTGGATCCGGAGGTTAAGACGAAATTCTGGAGTTATCAGTTTTCAGTAGAGTACCTACCGTCCTCCGATGAGAAGATTATAAACAATATTTTCGACCGGATTAACCGCAATGTGGCAAAGTTAAGTCCGCAAGAGCTACGACACGCCAGGTTTGATGGCGTTTTCATATCTGAGGCTGAGTCTCTTACGGAGTGGATGGCTGGTGTACTACCCCCCAATTTTCCGTCTATAGCTCAAAGATCAAGAAAACAAATGAAAGATGTCGAGCTTGTTGCACAACTTCTTTTGTTAATTGAAGAAGGGCCAAAATCATACTCGCAAGATGATCTCGATAAGGCTTTTAGTGATCGAGATCAGTCTTGGGATTTAAAGGAGGAAACGATAGACGCATTTAAGAACACAATACGTTTCCTAGCCGAGTTACTACAAGTTAATACAGGTGATCCAAATCTTGCAAGGAGTCGAATAAAAAACCAAACTGACTTCTATTCGTTGTTTGGAGCAGTTCACGAGCTCTTGCAGTCTCAACAAATGCCGGAATTGGGCGATGTCGCCCAACGGCTGCAGACATTCTTACAGGTGGTGGAAGAATCGGCTAAACGGGAGCAATATAATCTCGCAAAGGCTTATCATGAGGCTGCGAGGTCTGCATCGAACGACGCAGGTCCTAGAAGAGCTCGTATTGACATTATTAAAGATGTAATCGCAGGTAAATTCTCCTTGAAAAGTACAGCATGAGGTGTTTTCCGTGATTATCCCCCTTAAGTTGTTGCAAAAATATGAAGAGTGGAAGCCTTATGTTGCATATGTTGAAAAAATTGTTGTGGATACTGTCCTTAATTTTTGCCAAGCCCATGGATTCGCATTTTCATCAAGGAGGAAAACGGTAGACTCTTTAGCCGAAAAGATAGAGACGGGACGGTTCGGGTCCTGGTCGGAATTGGACGATCTGTTTGCCTGTACAGTCATTGTTCCGACTTTGGTCGAGGAACCGAGAGTAATCGATTTTTGTTGTTCTGTTTTTGATGTTATAAGAGTTAAAAAATTAGGTGATGCGTTGAAGGCCCCGGATGTTTTTAGATTTGATTCAACTCGCATCTATGCACGTCTAAAATCTCCTGAAGTGGGTATGTCCAATATGGAAGGCGAAAAAAGCGTGTTTGACGTACAATTCGAAGTGCAAGTGCGGACAGCCTTTGAACATGCATGGTCAATGGCCACCCATTCACTTGCCTATAAAACACATGAAATTGACTGGAAACGTTTAAGATTGGCAAGTCAACTTAAAGCGACTGTTGAACAATTGGACGCCTTGATTCTGGCATACGACCAGGTGTTGCAGAAGGTCTCGGAGAGTCGGTGGCCGGATTTGGAGAAGAAGAAAAAAATATCAGATGCCACTTTAGGTTTTTTTGAGGAACGACTTCTGCCCGAAGAATTATTGCCTCGGGATCTGTCGAGGTTTAGTGATAATTTATATGCATTACTGAAGAGTTCTTCAACGACAGTTAACGTCACTAGAGCACTTCGAATCATCGAGGAGGAGCTCAGGAGTTCATCGATAGACCGTATACCGAGAAGTATTTCTTTACTTCAATACTTCCTAGCTATTCTCATCACCCGCTCTGTTCTTCAACCTCCATTTGAGAACTATGTATGTCACATTACACCTGAGTTACTAAGTCTATATCCAAATTTAAAGGATATTGACAAGGTCTTCGGGTACAATACCTAACATAGATTGGAATTAATAAATGTTTATTGTGGTGTGATGCTGGAAGCATTGTCCGACTGCGGGAGGAGGCTTTGACCATGCGGGTGGCGTTTTTGTCGGACATTCACGGCAATGTCGAGGCTCTTGATGCGGTGTTGGCGGATGTGCGGAAGCGGGGTGTCGACCGTATCGCGGTGCTGGGGGATATCGCCTATCGCGGCGCGGAGCCCACCCGGGCGGTGGAGAAGGTGCGGGAGTTGGCGGCGGCCGGCGCCGAGGTGATTCAAGGCAATGCCGACCTGTGGACGGTACGGGGCGTGGAGGCCGGCGAGGTGCCGGACCCGTTTTTGGAGATTATGCGCCGGGAGCAGGAGTGGACCGCCGGCCGGCTGACGGCAGACCAAGTGCGATACCTGGAGGAACTTCCGGAGGACATCTTTTGGGATTTCGAAGGGGTGCGGATTCACGCCTTTCACGCCACGCCCACCAATTTGTTCACCGCAGTGTTGCCGGATGCCTCCGCTGAAGTATTAGAGGGGCGGTTGATGGTCAAACCGGCGGTGGACGTCTATGTGTACGGGCATATTCACCTGCCCTATGTGCGCTATCTCCGGGGAAAATGTGTGGTGAACACCGGTAGTGTCGGCCTGCCCTTCGACGGCCTGCCCCAGCCGTCTTACGCCCTGCTCGAGGTGGAGGCCGGGCGGTTTCGGGTGACCCTGGAGCGGGTGCCCTATGACGCGGACCGGGCGGCAGAGCGTTTGCGACAAGTGGATTATCCGAATCTACAAATGATGCGGGTGATTCGGGAGGCGATCAGTCCTTTCGGATGAGGAGTGGGGGGGTATTGTCGGTGAGAACCATGGTTTTGCTCTTTTCGCACAGCCTGATGTCGGAGCAGGAGGAGGAGGCCCGGGAACGATGGAGGGTGGGGCGGTTTGCGGCCCTACCCGCGGAGCTGCAGGAGCGGTGGTCCCAGATTCCCCCTGAGGGGCCTTTTCCTGCGGATTGGCTGGACCCGATCTGGAACTGGATCGAACAGGAGACGGTGCCGGGTGACCTCGTGCTTGTGCACGGCGAACCCGGCGCCATTTTGCTGGCGGTGGCGTGGTGTCGGCGGCACGGGCGGATCCCGCTCTATGCCACCACCCGGCGGGAATACATTTCAGTGCCTCGGCCGGACGGCGGGGTAGAAAATCGGCACGTATTTCGGCACGTGCAATTCCGGGAATACCCGAGTTTACCGGATGATGCGGGCACTCCCCCTTCGGATTAAGGGCGGGGGGGAGGTGTCCGGCCGATTGCGGCCCGAACCGGCCGAGGGAGCCGGCCGGGGACTCACAAAGTTACAAATCATCCAGGGTGCCGAAGGTGTACCCTGGGCCTTCAGGTCGGTTAAGATCCGCCACAGCGACTCGGCGTTATCTTTGGAAACCGCGTGGAGAAGAAGCAGCGCTCCGTTTTGCACTCCATCATGACCCGATTGTATGCGTATTCTGACCCTTTCTGATCCCCGGGAACCCAGTCTCTATAGGCAAAACTCCAGAAAACGCTGCGATATCCCAGAGTTTCGGCCAGTTTCAGCGTGCGTTCACTGAACTCCCCACCCGGGGGCCCAAGGTAGGGCATTTCTTTCCCCGTTTGTTTGCGAAACGCCTGATCCACTTGGAGGATTTCGTTCGTGAACCGCGCATCGGACACTGTCGGCGTCGGACAATTCGTGGGGACAAACATATATTGAAAATTCCCTCAAGAAAACGAGAGATGACGCATTAACGGTAGATTTCTTATCATAAACGCGGTTAATCCCTGAAAATGCGGGTTGATGACAAAAGATTTGATCGCTAGAATGAACATATAGGTTATATAAATTAACACATAGGATGAAATTGTCACCCATAACACTTTATATGTCGTAAATGCTTACAAAATCGCAACAAGAAAGGAGTGAAGGAACGTGCGACACGGGGATATATCCAGCAGTCATGACACCGTTGGGGTGGCGGTCGTCAACTATAAGATGCCCCGACTGCACACCAAGGCGGAGATCCTGGACAATGCCCGGCGGATAGGCGATATGGTCATCGGCTTAAAACAAGGATTGCCTGGCATGGATTTGGTGATTTTTCCCGAGTACAGCACCCAGGGAATCCTGTACGACCCCGACGAAATGATGGCTTTGGCCGCTCAGGTTCCCGGTGAAGAAACGGAGATTTTTGCCACGGCCTGCCGCCGGGCCGGTGTGTGGGGCGTTTTTTCCATCACAGGAGAGCGGCACGAAGACCATCCGAACAAACTCCCCTACAACACCCTCATCCTCATGAATCCCCGGGGTGAGATCGTCCAAAAATACCGCAAAATCATGCCCTGGGTGCCCATTGAGCCCTGGTACCCCGGGAGCGGGACCCACGTCTCCGAAGGGCCGAAGGGCTTGCGGATCAGCCTGATCGTGTGCGACGACGGGAACTACCCCGAGGTGTGGCGGGATTGTGCCATGAAAGGGGCCGAACTGATCGTCCGCTGTCAAGGCTACATGTACCCCGCCAAGGACCAGCAGGTGATCATGGCCAAGGCCATGGCCTGGGCGAACAATGTGTACGTCGCCGTCGCCAACGCCAGCGGGTTCGACGGCGTGTACTCGTATTTTGGCCACTCCGCCATCATCGGGTTCGACGGGCGCACCCTTGGGGAGTGCGGGACCGAGGAAAACGGCTTCCAATACGCGGAACTTTCCCTGTCTCAGATTCGGGATTTCCGACGAAACGCCCAGTCCCAGAATCATCTCTATAAGCTTTTGCACCGGGGGTACACGGGCATCCTGCGTTCAGGGGAGGGCGAGGCCGGTGTAGCCGAGTGCCCATACGAGTTTTACCGAACTTGGGTGATGGACCCGGAAGAAGCCCGGCGCCGGTCCGAGGCGATCACCCGGAGCACCCCGGGAACGCCGGAATGCCCTGTTCCAGGGATCCCCGTCTCCGCCTCGCCCTGCGGATGCGGGGGCGATTGTACGCCGTCGCTAGAGGGCGGGGCGGGGGACTCGTTCGCTGACCGGGAAACCGGGAGCACCGTCCAACCCGGGGACACGTTCACGAAGGAGCCGGTTGGCTAGTGCGTCCCCCTTTGTTAGGGAGGGCGGTCGCTGGCCTTCGAGGAACGGGGAGACCGCCTTAGCTGGGCGGCTTGCGCCAGCTGTGACTCCCACCTGGCCGCCCCGCCGGGACGCCCACCCACCTAGGGGCGCATCACGCCTCGGTGCCGCCCGTGGGGGATGACCACCAGGGGCGAAGCCCACCCCGTCCGGGCCGGGCCTGGTCTGACGTGACCAATAGGAGATCAGGCGCCACCCGGCGGGGGCCGGGCCCCGGCTTCCCCTGGCGCTAGTGCCCCAATACACCCCCGGCGGCGCCCGGCGGGAGATCCGCCGGCCGCCCGCCGATTTCTCTGAGATCCCTGAAAGGAGGCCTGTCGTGATGAACTCCCATTCTCCCGTTTCCCCGGGTGCTCCGAAGGCGCGGCCGAAACGCACCTTCCACCGCTGGGTCAACAACCCGATTCTTGAAGACTACGCGTTGAGGTATGCCCCGAAGTCTTTCAGAAAGTGGAGCGAGTTCGCCGTGTTCAGCTCGGCCATCGGTGGTATCGCCTACATGGCCGATTTCGCCATCGGGGGGTCGGTGGCCATCTCTTACGGGTTCACCAACGCCCTCTGGGCCATCCTCGTAGCGGCGGCGGTGATTTTTCTGACAGGCCTTCCCATCGCCTATTATGCCGCCAAATATAACATCGACATGGACCTGCTTACCCGGGGCGCGGGTTTTGGCTATCTCGGGTCCACACTGACCTCGCTCATCTATGCCTCATTTACGTTTATCTATTTTTCGCTGGAAGGGTCCGTCATGGCCCAGGCCCTGAATCTGTATTTCGGCATGTCCCTCGGCTTGGCCTACCTCCTGTGCGCCTTGGTAATCATCCCCATGGTGATCTACGGGATGACCTTCCTGTCGAAGCTGCAGATGTGGACCCAGCCGATTTGGCTGATTCTCATGGTTCTTCCCTTTGTGGTGATTTTCGCGAAAGATCCCGGGAGCCTCGCGGCCTGGACCACCTTTGGGGGGCACTCGCCGTCCGGGGCGGGCTTTTCCGGCCTCGCTTTCGGGCTCGCGGCCGGGGTGGTCCTGTCGCTCATCGCCCAGATCGGCGAGCAGGTGGACTACCTGCGCTTTATGCCCGACAAAACCCCGGCTAACCGGGTTAAATGGTGGTGGGCGGTGGTGCTGGCCGGCCCGGGGTGGGTGATTCTCGGGGCCCTCAAGCAGCTCGGCGGGTCGTTTCTCGCTTCGTACATTGCCCCGACGGTGGGGTTGCAATTGGCGAACGAGCCGATTCACATGTATACCGTGGCTTTCGAGCAACTGATCCCCAGTGGGTTCGCCGCGCTGACGTTGGCCGCGTTCTTCGTGGTGCTGTCCCAGGTGAAGATTAACGTGACCAACGCGTATTCGGGGTCACTGTCCTGGTCGAACTTTTTCTCGCGGCTGTTTCATTTTCACCCCGGTCGGGTGGTGTGGTTGTTTCTCAACGTGGGGATTGCCCTTTTGCTCATGGAGGTCGGGGTCTTTGGGTTCTTGAACACAGTTCTCGGGTTTTATTCGAACGTCGCCGTCGCCTGGATCGGAGCGGTGGTGGCGGACTTGGTGATTAACAAAAGCCTGCTCAAGATTAGCCCGTCCTACGTGGAGTTCAAGCGGGCTCACCTCTACAATTTCAATCCCGTGGGCTTTGGGTCGATGGTGATCGCCTCGGCGGTGTCCATAGCCGCGTATTTTGGCGCCTTCGGGCCGGTCATGCAGGCCTTTTCTCCCTTTGTCTCCCTGGGTTTGGCCATCGTGCTCGCTCCGGTGATCGCCTTGATCACAAAGGGAAAATATTACATCGCCCGGGAAAATTCGTGGGTTCAGGGGGCTCACGGGTCACAAGATGGTCGGATCCACGTGATCGCCGGCTCAGCCGGGGGCGAGGGACCCAGCGGGGTGGCTGGCCTTGGTGGACATCGGCACGGGGATGGAGAAGAAGAACTGGCGTGCGGGGTTTGCGCCTTCGAATACGAGCGGGCGGATATCACGCACTGCCCCTTCCACGGTGCGACGATTTGTTCCCTGTGCTGCAGTCTGGAGAAAGAGTGTCATGATATGTGCAAAAAAGAGCCGGCCGTGGAGGTGGCTTCCGGAGCTGCCGTCGAGATGCATTAGGAGTCGGGTGGCCAGGATTTCCCCCTTCACCCGCCGGAGGAAAAGGGGGAGCCGGTGTCCTGGACTTGTCCGGGGAATCCCGATTCGACGGGGATGTCTCGGACGGGGGACGCCGGGGGCAGAATCCACGAGAGCCAGTGGGCGTTGCGCGCGGCTTGAAAGCGCAACGCCCTCACTTGTTCAGCGACGCGATCCCGAGACGCCGCCCGTTGGGTCAGGGCCTCTTGGACGGCCCGGGTCAAGCGGGCCGGGTCCACTTGTCGAAACCTCACCCCTGCGATCTCGCTCTTGGATCCCACACGATGAACAACCGGGGCGATATCGGCGGCACCAGTTTGGACATCCAGGTGCTTTTCCAGGCGTAAAAAGCAGTGCTACGGATAAAATTGTGCCCGTGACCCACTTCACGTCGACCGAATCCTCTGGGACGCCGCCCCCGGTTTTGGGAGTCCGGATGCGCAACAAGGTTACGATTCCCGAAATCTGGAAGCTGTATTCGTCCCTGAAGGAGTCGCACCGCAGAGGTGCGCTCGCCCAAGGATCGGTTGATCCACGGACGATGCCTGGGTAAGATGGAAAGGGAAGGAGGGGCCGTCGTGAACGACACGATACGTTTGATACAAGACCATCGGTCCGTACGGGAGTATTTGCCCCGCGAAGTATCTGAGGAGATGATCGAGGAGATCGTGCGCAGCGCGCAATCGGCGGCCACTTCAAGCTTCGTTCAGGCTTACACCGTGATCGCCGTTCGAGACCCGGAGATAAAACGAGAACTGGCCGAGTTGTCCGGCAATCGGCACGTCGAGACTTGTTCG
The DNA here is from genome assembly GCF_023512215.1 of Kyrpidia sp. Classification (NCBI taxonomy): domain Bacteria; kingdom Bacillati; phylum Bacillota; class Bacilli; order Caryophanales; family Alicyclobacillaceae; genus Kyrpidia; species Kyrpidia sp. Next base: position 30,551 of record NZ_JAILZZ010000033.1, read on the forward strand.
GTGGTTCTGGTGTTTTGTGCAGACGCGAGGCGGATGATGGAGGCCGCAGGGGCCGGGGGCAGAGCGGCTGAGCTTTCGAACACCGAACTTTTTATCGTGGCCACCGTGGATACTGCCTTGGCGGCGGAGAATGCCGCCCTGGCCGCTGAATCGATGGGGTTGGGAATCTGTTTCGTCGGGGGGATCCGCAATCAGATACGGGAGGTGACCCGGCTGTTGGAGATCCCGCGCCTCGTTTACCCGGTATTTGCGCTGACGGTGGGCTATCCCGCCGAGCGACCGGAGAAAAAGCCGCGGCTGCCCGTAGAGGCTGTGCTGCACCGGGATCGATACGAACCGGACCGGGATGCGCACATTGCCGATTATGATCAGATGGTGAGTGCTTATTACCGCGCTCGGACCGAGGGGAAACGCACCCACGGGTGGAGTGAATACGTGGCCCAAGTTCTTCAGGCGCCCCGCCGGCCTTTTATGTTCGATTACCTTCGGGAACAGGGATTTTTGGAAGATACGCGGGGGGAATCTCGCCAAAGCTGACCCTGCCGGCGGCGGACTGCAGAGGGGCAGTCCGCCGCCCACCACAAGGGTGGCCCAGGCCGGTGAATGGTGCGTGTTTTCAATCCGGCTCAATCCTCGGTTTAACTCCCGGCGGCATGGTGCCTTTTTTGATTCGTGAGCAGACCGGCCGTGAGAACTCCGACGATGACGAGGACGATGGTCGTCCAGTACAGCACAGAGTTGTCAAATACCGTTTGCAGCAGTGGTTCGTCGGCGATCATTTTTCCGGCCGTCCACGCCAAGACCCCACCGCCCACGTAGATGAGCCACGGGAAACGATCCATGAGCTTCACGATGAGGGTGCTGCCCCACACGACGAGAGGAATACTGATCAAAAGGCCCAAGAAAACGAGAATCCAATGGCCGTGAGCTGCTCCAGCCACCGCCAGGACATTGTCTAAGCCCATGGCAGCGTCGGCGACGACGATGGTCCGGATGGCTGCCCGAAGACCGACGGCCGCTTCCGCCACGGCCATGGTGCCGGCAACCTTCCCTAACTCCGACCTGCCCTCTTCATGAGGCCTGCTTTCCTGAACGAGCAATTTGTAAGAAATCCAGATTAAGAGCAGTCCCCCCGCAAGCAGAAGACCTGGGATCTCAAGCAGCCACACCGCGACGAAGGTGGCGAGGATGCGAACGGCGATAGCGATCAGGGTACCCCATACAATCGCTTTTTTCTGTAGGTCCTTCGGGAGGGTCCTAGCCGACATTCCGATCACGACGGCGTTGTCGCCGGCCAGCACCAGGTCGATGATAACAATGGCCAAAAGCGCGGAGAAAAATGCCGCTGAAAGAAATTCCAACTCACTCGCCTCCTATCTTGAGATTGTCCTCGTTGGATGAAGAGCATGCGCCGCGACGGATGGCAAAAAAGATTCATGATAGGGTCGCGTTCAATAAAAAAGACCTTTACCGCTTTTCGGTAAAGGTCTCGCTCACAACGTCACCGTTGCCGCAAAGCCGGGGGCCGTAACCCCGTACTGACGACTTTGCCGTTCCGCTACTCCCCTTTGGAGACATATACACCTTGTGCCCATATTCTACAGTTAATAGAATGAGGGCGTCAAGAGGTTTGCCCCAAAAAGGAGGCGAAAGTTATGATAGATTATATGACCGTTCTCGAAATGTTATCTGCTTTGGAAAGAGGTGCGATGACTCGGGAGGCATTGGCCACCCGGGTTCGGGAACAACTGAACGTTCTGGAGCCGAAAGTTCAGGCGTTTTTATATGTGGATCCGGAGGCGGCGGATCGCATTGCGGATCCCCCCGGGTCTGGCCCGCTGTCCGGGATACCCGTGGGCGTGAAAGACATGATCGATGTCGCTGGCATGCCGACGACCGGGGGTTCTCGAGCCTATCACAGGACGGCGGACGAAGACGCCTTTTGTGTTGCAAAGCTTCGGGCGGCGGGGGCGGTGATCGTCGGGAAGACCAACACCCAGGAGTTGGCCTACGGAGTTATTACCCCTCCCACCCGCAATCCCCGCAACCTCGACTACATTCCCGGGGGCTCAAGCGGAGGCTCGGCTGCAGCGGTGGCCGCGGGGATGGTTGCGGCAGCTCTGGGGACGGATACCGGCGGTTCCGTTCGTATTCCGGCATCGTGTTGCGGGATCGTCGGCTTTAAGCCGACAAGAGACCGAATTTCCACCCAAGGGGTGATGCCCCTCAGCACCACCTACGACCACGTGGGGGTCCTCACCCACACCGTCTCCGATGCCCGGTACTTATTTCATGTACTGACTGAGCATCCTGGGGATTCCCTGATTCGGGCTGCGGATGGGCGCACTGAACGTCCCAGACCCGGGGAGCGGGCTTCTCACGACCGCGTGCTCGCCGTGCCCTGGGACTATATTCGTGAGAGAACAGATCCGGAAATCGTTCAAATATTCGAAGATGCCCTCGGCATTTTTCGGCATTTGGGGTATGGATTTGAAGCTGTGGAGATGGAGCCCTTTGACGAATGGAAAGCGCTTCAACTTACCGTTCGCCTTCCCGAGGCGTATCTCACCCACCGGGAGGTGCTTGAGGGGCCCCGGCGGGGACTGCTCCAAGGGGATCTTGCCGAAAGGCTCGATCCCGGTCGAGAGGTCTCCGCTTTGGACTATTTGGCGGCCCAAGCGATTCGGAGGGAGAAGATCGCCGACTGGACCCGGAAAATGGGAAGATACGCCGGGCTCGTGATGCCGACTTTACCCTGCCCCGTTCCCAAGGTGGGCCAAGAGCAGGTGCAGATCCAGGGCAATGACGTACCTGTTTGGGATGCGTTGGTGTCCATGACTGCGCCGTGGAATGTGGTAGGATTTCCCGCCGTGTCGGTGCCCTGCGGGGTGGATAGCCGAGGATTGCCCGTCGGTCTCCAGGTGGTCGGTTCGCCGATGGACGACGACGGACTGCTGGATCTAGCGGCGCAATTCCAAGCCGCCGCCGGGATTCGGCTATGATGAAGTCGGCCCCGCTCGTTTGTCCCATGACGAAGGCTCAAGGCGGGGCCGCCAACCGGATCAACCGCGGGAGCCGTGGATTCATATCTTTGGCCTTTCGTTGTGATACGCCATGGCCAATCGCCGGGCGGCCTCAACAAGCCTCTCTTCTGGCGCCAAAAGCCCTACCCGGACATATCCCTCGCCGTGCGGCCCGAACCCCACCCCAGGAGCCACCACGACGTGAAAGGTTTCCAGTACCCGCTCGGCGAATCCTTCGCTGGTCTCGCCCGGGGGGACCGGGAGCCAGCAGAAAAACGATCCCTCCGGGGGCTGAACCGGATAACCGAGGCGCCGCAACTCTCCACAAAACGCATTGCGCCGATTCTCATAGGTACGGCGCATCGTTTCAACGGGCTCTAACGGCCCCGTCAAGGCCGCAATGCCCGCCCTTTGGACGGCGCTGAACACGCTGCAGTAAAAATGGTCGTGAACCAGTTCCAAGAGCTGGATGACATCGGCCCGGCCCACCGCGAAAGCCAGGCGCCACCCCGCCATGTTGAAGGTCTTGGAGAACGAGTAGAGCTCGATCCCCACGTCTTTGGCTCCGGGAACCTGTAGAAAGCTCGGCGGCACCTTGCCGTCAAAACCGATGGCCCCATAAGCGAAATCCTGGAAGACCACGATCTCGTGCCGCTGGGCAAACCGGACTGCTGTCTCGAAAAAGGCGAGGTCTGCCGCCGCTCCGGTGGGGTTGTTGGGGTAATTCAAAAACATCAACTTGGCCCGGTCGGCCACGTCGGAAGGTATTTCGGCAAAATCCGGAAGGAATCGGCGCTCCGCCCGAAGGGGCATCGGGACCATCTCTGCTCCGGCCCAGGTGATCCCCGATAGATAATCCGGATAACCCGGATCCGGGACCAGGCAGACATCTCCTGGGTTGAGCAAAGCCGGGCTGATCTCCACCAACCCGGTTTTGCCCCCCGGAAGGATGGCCACCTCGCGCTCGGGATCCAGATCGACGCCGTAGTGGTCTGCATACCATTTGGCGGCCGCGCGTTTCAATTCCGGGAGCCCGCGAAACGGCGGATAGCAATGTGTGGCGGGATCTTCTGCCGCCTGCTGCAAAGCCTCGACGATATGGCTCGGCGTTGGCAGGTCGGGGTTGCCCTGGCCGAGATTAATAACATCAAATCCTTGTTCCATGTAGCGCGCCGCTTCGGCGGTGAGGCGTGCGAAAAATTGTTTGGGCAACCGCGAGATGCGGTCTGCCGGGTGAAGGGTCCCCACGTGACTCCATCCTTTCCGTTCGACTCGCTAAATTTCATCTTAGCACAAACCGTTACTTGAAACATATACATCTGTTTCAAGTACCCGTCCCTTGCGGGGCAGGGGCGCCGGTCTTACCCGGTTG
>NZ_JAILZZ010000034.1:0-34538 GCF_023512215.1 Kyrpidia sp.
ATCACCCGGACGTCGGGATCGGTGTCCACATAGATCTTAATATCCATCAGATCCCGCAGCCGTTTATCGTCCAGTACCAGGATCCCCTCCAGTACAATGACGTCCCGGGCTTCCACATGAACCGTCTCTGGGAGGCGAACGTGTTGCTCAAAGGAATACACGGGTTTCTCAATGGGCTGCCTCCGCAAAAGTTTGCAAACGTGGTCGTACAGCAGGTCGCTGTCGAAAGCGTCCGGATGGTCGTAGTTTACCCGCTTGCGCTCTTCTAATGGCAAATGACTTTGATCGCGATAATACGCGTCTTGTTCGACGATGGCCAAGTTTCTTCGGTGGATATGCCGGGAAATGGCCCGGGCCACCGTCGATTTCCCCGATCCGGTTCCCCCGGCGATCCCGATCAGCACCGGGCGCCTCCGCTTCGGTCCAGTGCCCGGTGACCGCACCTCCGCTCCCCCGGGCCGGCGCTGCTCCCTTGTCTTCGTTCCCTCCCTCGTTCCCGGATGTGAAGACATGTACGACTCTTTTTTCATCCTACGCCCTCGCTTTGCCGGTCCCCGGGCTACGGCGAAGATCCCTGGGCCTTCTCCTCATTCTGAAGGTGTTCCGCATAGGTCCGAGCAAAATAATGCTCCCCGGATCCATCCCCTTTTGCAACATAGTAATAGTAATCGTTTTTCGCCGGGAAAACGGCGGCTTTGATCGAATCTAATCCCGGATTCGCGATAGGACCTGGAGGCAATCCCGTATGGATGTAGGTGTTGAACGGACTGTCGACCCGGAGATCTTGGTAGGTCAATGCCCGTTTATAACCCACCGCATACTCCACCGTCGCATCCACCTGTAAAGGCATCGGTGGCCGGCTGCGCAAACGATTATAAATCACTCCGGCTATCTGTGGGCGCTCCGCCGGGACTTTCGCTTCCCTCTCCACCATCGAAGCCACCGTCATTACCGCGTGCCAACTCTCCCCCCGGGCCTCAGCCGTACGAATCCAGTCCTGGGGAATGTGAGCGGCCAGGTTGTCAATCATATCCTGAATCACCTGATGTGCCGGGCTGTGCTTTTCCCAAAAATACGTATCGGGAAACACATACCCTTCCAGCCGATGTTTCATCGGTGCCCCTTTGGGGATGGAAGCGAGAATCGCCCCCTTGAACTGACCGTGGTCCACTTCCCGCAGAAAATCCGCCTTTGAACAAACCCCCTGGGCTTGTAAAAGATCGGCGATTTGTTCAACGGTGAATCCCTCAGGAATCGTGACCCGTACCACATCCGGACTCACTTTGCCTTGGGCAATGGCCCAGGCCAAGGCCGGAATGCTTGTCCCGGGGACAAACTGATACCGCCCAGCTTTCAACTGCGGGGCCAATCGCCTGCCCCATACGTAAACCTGGAATGCCGACGCATGACGTACGAGTCCGGCCCGCTGCAACTCATCGGCGATATCGCCCACTGACGACCCCGGACGAATGACCACCACCACCGGGGCTCCCGCGGCCGTTGGCCGAAACCAGGCCCAACCGCCAACACCCGCAGCGATGATCAACACCGCAATGGCGGCCGCCAGCGCCTTTTTTACGGCGGGTCGGATCAACCGTCTCACCCTCCCGTCCTCTCATCTGCCATCCCAATTATACCGGGCTCGGCCGACTGGGACAAAGGGGGTGCGAAACCCAACTCCGGATCTCCTCAATGTGGCGTTCCGCCTCCTGTTCCCCCGCATCCACGCATTCTTTCATTTTCGTGACGTCAAGAGCCAAGATCCGCCCCACCTCGGGACGAAGCACCAAGTCGGCGTAGCGGAGATTCGACCGGCGCAAAGCGACGGACATGATCGTGTACGAGCGGTACAGCACCTCCAGCATGTTTCGCGGCTCCCGGGCCTCGTGCTCCCGCTCCACATCCACGGCGATCACCCGGTCCACCCCCGCCTGGCGCACCAAATCCGCCGGCAGGTTGTTCAAAACTCCTCCGTCCACCAACACCATGCCCTTATACGCCACCGGTGCGAAAATCCCCGGGATCGACGTGGTGGCCCGGATGGCGAGAATCAGCCTCCCCCGCTCCCATACAAAGGGTTTCCCGGTAACCAAATCCACTGACACAGCCCGGAAGGGGATGGGCAGCTGCTCGATGCGCATGTTATCGAGCCCTTTTTGCTTCATGAGTTCCACCAGGGCGCCCCGAAGCCGATTTCCCGACAAAATCCCGCCTTTTCCCACCCCGACGTCCACCAGCCGGTACCACCGCCGGGACAGGATAAAATCCTCGATTTCTTCGATATCGATCCCCGCCGCCACAAGGCCGCCCACCGCTCCCCCGATGCTGGTGCCGGCGATAAAATCCACCGGGATCCCGCAACGTTTCAGTACCTTGAACACGCCGATATGGGCAAGCCCTCGAACCGCCCCGCCCCCTAGCGCCAATCCGATCGTCACCTTCATCCCTCCTTCGCGGCCCGTCTCTCTCTTTATGATTATTTTACCTTCCCATCGTACTTTTCGACTTGGACCTCTAAATTTCCGCCGCCATGGCCCCTTTTAACCGGCCGAGAAGTTCGCCGTGAATGAGGCCGTTTGTGCCCACCACGTGCCTGACCTCTAATGTATATGGGCGCCCTTCGATATCTGTGACTTGGCCACCCGCTTCCTGGACAAGCAGGGCCCCCGCTGCCATGTCCCAAGGGTTTAGATGAGTCTCCCAGAACCCGGTCAGTCGGCCACAAGCCACGTATGCCAAATGCAAAGCGGCGGACCCCAGCGTCCGGATGTTTCGACACCGAGGGGCCAGGTCCACCATCCCCTTGGTGTTCACCGCCCGGGCGTGTTCTCCTGAAGGAAAACCGGTCCCGAGGACGCTCTCGGACAGGGTCGAGGCGGATGAAACTCGGATCGGTCGGCCGTTCAAAAAGGCCCCGCCGCTCCGGACCGCACTGAATTGTTCCTTCAGGTACGGGTGATAGACCATCCCCACCTCGAGGATGCCCCGGTGCGCATAGGCTATGGACACAGAACAAAAGGGGATCCCCGCGACAAAATTGGTCGTGCCGTCGATGGGATCCACCACCCACAGATCTTCATGCTCGGCTCCCAGGACAACTTCTGCGCCTCCATATTGCGCCACCGTTTCTTCCCCGAGGATAAAATCATCCGGAAACGCGTCCCGAATAGTTTCCCGAATGACACTTTCGCACCGCCGATCCACCTCAGTCACCAAATCGTGCGGCCCGCTTTTCGTATCCACCACCTCCGGTCGGCCGGACCACTGCCGGATCAACTCCCCCGCCGCCTCCGCCGCCCGCTCGGCGACTTGAAGCACCACTGTCAAATCCCTCGTTGCCATGTTTCTCTCATCCTTTCCGAACGCCCACCGAGGCGGTTGGTTCCCTGCACACCCGTTCAGCACGCGGAACCACTCTTCCTTTATCCTAACAAAGAGGCCGGCGATTCACCAAGACTGAAAGCCACACCCTCCAGGGGCGGCCAACGCTGTCCCACACCCCGCGAGCCGGGGGCTTTTTTGTGATTGACTCACAGGGAATAGAATTATATAGTATAAACGGAATAAATCGAATAAAACCAATGAAATGGGGGTTCTTAATGGAAAGCCTACAGTCGATTGCGTTTCAAGCGCTGACTCCTGAAGAAGCTCTCACGTTGGTAGCCGTCATGCGGCGAATTGTCCCCCACACGCATCCCACCTTGATTGAAGCGATTTGGCTGACGGCCCAGTCATACGACGCCCGGCTCGTTGACCAAGTTTTCCTCAGACAAGAGGTGAGGTCCAAACTCCGGGAGTTGAACCTCCACTCGCAGAAAACGTTCGGTCACGCCTTTTCTGACCTTGAACCTGACCAACAAGACACGCTACTGCGCGGAATCGAAGATACCCCTTTTTTCCAAAACCTAATCAACGCAACAATTTCCGACTTTTATAATCGCCATGCTGTATGGGAAGTGATCGGTTATCCCGGCCTGGAGCAACGGGATGGAGCCGGCTACCTCAGCAAAGGGTTTGATCACTTGCCGTGGGACTAACGATGATAGGCAACTTTAAAGGGGGATGATCACATGGCGCGTGCGCCATTGCGGGTTCCTTACGACGAACCGGCCGATGTCGTGGTGATTGGGACCGGAGCCGGGGGTGGCAATGTCATTCGAGAATTGTGCCTGAAGGGCGTAAAAGTGGTTGCCCTGGAAGCCGGACCTCGACTCGACCCGGACAAAGATTTTGAAGAAGATGAGTGGGCGATGTTTTACAAACTTTCATGGCTGGACCCTGTCGTGACAGAAGGAAACGATGCAACGGGGATGGCCACCTGGATTTGCAAAACCGTCGGGGGCACCACCACCCACTGGGCGGGAGCCGCACTTCGCTTCCAACCCCATGAATTCCGGGCAAGGACAACCTACGGAGACATTCCCGGCGCCGATCTGCGGGACTGGCCAATCGACTACAGTGACCTGTTGCCCTATTATGAAGAAGCCGAAAAAGTGATGGGCGTGGCGGGTCGGGTATTGCCACTCCCACCTGGAAACACCAACTACTTGGTCATGAAACGAGGGGCCGAGCGAATCGGACTCCATGCACGCCCAGGTTATATCGCCATCAATACGGAGCCTTATGATGGGCGCGGGGCATGCACCCAACGAGGGTACTGTTTTCAGGGATGTCGCAACCAAGCAAAATGGAGCAGTTTGTATGAAGCCATTCCAAAAGCGGAAGCCACCGGCTGGCTGGATTTGCGGTCAAACTGTCAAGCTCTTTCCATCACCGTGGATTCGAACGGACTGGTCGACGGAGTCATCTATGCACAAAGCGACGGACAGCTGGTCAGACAGAAAACCAGAGCCGTCGTCGTCGCCTGCAACAGCATCCAAACCCCGCGATTGCTCCTCAACTCAGTATCCGGAAAGTTTCCCAACGGTCTTGCCAACGGCAGCGGCACCGTCGGGCGCTATTATATGCGCCACGTGACTGCATCTTCTTATGCTCTGTTCCCCAAGCCTGTGCACGCCTATAAAGGGATCACCATGATGGGCCTCATTGATGATTTTGCGTCAAACGACCCATCGGGGAGGGGCTTCGTCGGGGGATTCCATTTCGAAACGATCATGCTGGGACCGTCCTTTACATCGGTTTTTGTACAGCCCGGGCCTTTGACCTCCACAAAAGACCGGCGGGCGCTGTGGGGAAAGGAATTGGCAGAGCTGATGGAGCAATACACCCATATGGCCGGCCTATGGATTGTGGGGGAAGATATGCCCCAGCCCGACAACCGGGTCACCCTTCATCCCTATCAGAAGGACCAATTCGGTATGCCCATCCCCGTCGTGACCTACAACGACCACCCCAATGACCAAGCGATGCGACAATTCGCGTGGGAGAAAGCCCGGGAGCTGTACACCGCGGCAGGAGCGTACAAAGTATTCGACACACCTCCGTATCCCGCCACCCACAACCTGGGCACATGCCGGATGGGTACAGACCCGGACGAATCTGTCGTCAACGAATACGGCCAGGCGCACGAAGTGAAAAACCTCTTTATTGCAGACGGCAGCGTTTTTACCACCAGCGCTGCAGAAAATCCGACTTTGACCATCAGTGCCTTAGCGATTCGCCAGGCCCGGTACATCATCGAGTTGATGATGGAAGACGAACTGTAAAAAAGCGTGGGCCAGACGCGCCGCTCGGTGCCGTCTGGCCCACCCCCGATTAAGCGACTTGGGAACTGAAAGTCATGATCCACATCGACATCAGCACCACAGCGAAAGTGAACACAAACCCGAGCAGGATGGCCACCGAATGAAAGGCCGGCCCATTTCCTTCCGTCACGTGCATAAAGAAGAAAAGTTGCACCAGAATCTGACATCCCGCCAGCACCAAAAGGACCAACTCCAGCGGACTCGCCGTCAGGGTATGGGTGAAGGCCAGCCCGAAGGCAATGGCCGTCAGCACCAGGGACGCCACATAACCCAGGACGTATTTGCCCGCGGAGTGGCCGTCCCCCGAATGGGCATGCCGGGGGGCCGCTCCGCTCCCCGATGCTGCCCCCGTCTCATTTGTCGCCACGTCACATCACCACCCCGAAAAGATAGACCACGGTGAAAATGAACACCCACACCACGTCGAGAAAATGCCAATACAAGTTAACCGTGAACACCTTGCGGGCCGTTTGCGTGGTCAATCCCCGACGGGACACTTGGATGAAAACCATCAGCATCCACAGAATGCCATAGGTCACGTGAGCCCCGTGGGTCCCCACCAGGGTGAAAAACGCCGACAAGAATCCGCTCCGCTGCATGGTGGCACCAACCGCCACATCGGCGGCGAACTCTTTGATCTCGAGGCCCAGGAACCCAAGGCCCAGGGCCATCGTCACCGCCAGCCACCCGAGAACTTGATTCCGCCGATCCCGGCGCATGGCCAGCGTCGCCAAGCCCCCGGTAAAGCTGCTGGTGAGCAGGAGAAAGGTTTCCGCCGTGAACCCGGGAATGTCGAACAACTCCCGGGCCGTCGGGCCGCCGTCCGTGTGCGTCCGGAGCACGAGATAAGTGGCAAATAGACAGGCGAACAGCAGCATATCCGTGGCCAGAAACAGCCAGAACCCGAAGATCTTCACCGCTTGGTGGGGATCTCGATACTCCAGCGGGCCCCGCCCGGCATCCTCCTGGAGAGGACCTTCTTGATGGGCTCGCCCGGCCACCCGCTTCAGTTCGCGTTCCACCACTGCCATGGCTTACAGCCTCCCCAATGAGATTTCGGTCTCAATCACCTTTTCGGCGGGCAGCGAATACTCTTCCTCGTGCTGGAACGAACGCGACAACAGAGACAGGAGCACCCCGGCTAAACCGGCCACCGCCAGCCACCACCAATTGAACACAACCCCGAAGCCCCCGACAAAGAAGCAGACACCCATCAAAAACGGCACCCCGGAATTCTTGGGCATGTGGATGTCCTTGACCTCCTCGGGCCTCGGCATCAACTCCTCCTCCCGGCCTTCACGCTTCAGGATCCACCACATATCCCGATCGGTGACAACGGGAATCACGGCAAAGTTATAATGCGGCGCCGGAGAGGGCAACGACCATTCCAACGTCCGTCCGTCCCACGGATCCCCGGTCAAATCCCGCTCCCCGTGCCGAATGCTGTACACCACCTGGGCCACGATGAAGAGAAACCCAATTCCCATGAGATACGCCCCGATGGTCGACACCAGATTCAAGGTGTTCCAGCCCATGTCTGCCGGATAGACGTACATGCGGCGCTGCATGCCCATCAGACCCAGGGCGTACTGGGGCATAAAGCAGATGTAAAATCCGATATTGAAAAACCAGAACGCCCAACGGCCCAACCGCTCATCCAACTTGAAGCCAAACATCTTCGGCCACCAGTAGTACATCCCCGCGAGCATTCCGAACACCACCCCGCCGATCAGCGTCTGGTGAAAATGGGCAATGAGGAAGTAGCTATTGTGATACTGGTAGTCCGCCGGAGCTACGGCCAGCATCACCCCCGTCGCCCCGCCGATGGCAAAGGTCGGAATGAAGGCCAGGGTCCACATCATGGGCAGTGACAAGCGGATTCTCCCCCGCCACATCGTAAACAGCCAGTTAAACACCTTCACCCCTGTCGGGATCCCCACCGCCATCGAGGCAATGGCAAAGAAGGTATTCACGTCCGGGCCCGCTCCCATAGTGAAGAAGTGGTGAACCCACACGAAATAGCTGATGACACTAATCAGAATCAGGGACGACACCATCGAGGCATACCCGAAAATCCGCTTTCGGGCAAAGGTGGCCACCACTTCAGAAAACACCCCGAAAGCCGGCAGCACCACGATGTACACCTCAGGGTGGCCCCAGATCCAGAACAGGTTGACGAACATCGCCGGATTCCCGCCGTGCAACATCGTGAAAAAGTGGGTTCCCGCCACCCGGTCCAAAAGGAGCAGCGCCAGGGCCACCGTCAGGGCCGGGAAAGCGAAAATGATCATGATACACGCCCCGAGGACCGACCAGGTAAACAAGGGCATGCGCATGAGACTCATTCCCGGTGCGCGCATTTTCAAAATCGTGGCCAGGAAGTTAATCCCCGTGGCAATACTGCCAATTCCAGATATTTGGATACCCAATAAGTAATAGTTCTCTCCTGGCCCGGGGTCAAACCCCAATTCTGAAAGGGGTGGATAGCTCACCCAGCCCGCATCCGGCGAACCGCCGAACACAAAGGAGATGTTGAACAGAAGCGCGCCGAAGAAAAACAGCCAGAAGCTGACGGCATTCAAATACGGGAATGCCACGTCCCGGGCCCCGATCTGCAGGGGCACCACAATGTTAAAAAGAGCAAAAATGAACGGCATGGCCATGAACAATATCATGATCGTGCCATGAGTTGTAAAGATTTGATCGTAATGCGCAGCATCCAAGAAATGATTTCCCGGAATCGCCAGCTGGGTGCGAAGAAGTTCCGCGTCCACCCCGCCCCGGAACAACATCAGTAACGCGGCGATCAGATACATGATCCCGATGCGCTTGTGGTCCACGGTGGTCAACCATTCGTCCCACAGCCATCGCCACTTCTTAAAATAGGTCAAAACCCCGACGATCCCGATGATCGTCAAGAGAATCAAAACGTCCGATCCCCAGATGAGGGGACCCTCGTTCCACATCAGGTACGTATTGGCAAAATTACGCAGGGTCTCCGACACTGTTCTACACCCCCTCCGCCATCATTTTGGTGCACCCGTCCCCGGCATCGAAGCGGCCCCCTTCGGCATCATCCCTGCCCGCCCGTCGGTTCCGCCCATTCCGGCCATTTTTGGATCATAGCGTCCGCCATTGTTCCATACTGTGTCGTGAAACAACCCCGGTGGATAAGACGAATAGGTCGTCGTCCCCATGACCCCGGGTTTCTTCAACTGCTGGTACCCGGCCTCGGTCAGGGTCTGGCCGGTGGATTTGGCCTTGCTCACCCATTGATCAAAATCCTTTTGCGAGACGGCCACGACGTTAAAGCCCATATGGGCAAATCCCTCTCCCGTGAAATTCGCGCCGTGTCCGTAGTACGTGCCCGGTTTGTCCGCTTGCAGCCACAGGCGCATGGCCATTCCCGGCATGGCGTACTCTTGCCCCCCGAGTTGTGGCACCCAGAAGGAGTTCATGGGAGAATCTGCGGTCAACTCGAACTGAACCGGCACGCCGACGGGAATCTCACAATAGTTGACCGTGGCAACCCCCTGGCCCGGATACTGGAACAGCCATTTCCAGTTCAACGACGTGACCTGAATCGTCAACGGCTGGGTGCTGGATTCAGGTGGCTCGGTCAGCGCAAAGGTAGTTTTCGCCGTGTAAAAACCGAGAACGCCGACGATGACGATGGGAATTCCCCACCAAACGATTTCAAGAATCCGGCTCTCCGACCACTCGGGTCGATAGGCCGCCGGGTTTCCGGGGCGATCCCGGTAACGCCACACAATAAAAGCGAGCAAAACGAACACGGGAATGACAACCGCCAACACCAGGACGGTGGAGAGAACGATCAAATGCATCTCCTCCCGCCCCACCGGCCCCGCAGGATTTAACACGAGATAGTTCGGACTGCACCCGGACAGAAAAAGGGCGGCCGCCGCGCCCACCACGAGAAGCAACGACTTGCGTCCGGCACTCACCGGCTTCAATGCGGCATCCCCCCTTCTCAGTCTCGATCCCCGGCCGCCGCCACCTTCGGTTCCCAGAGCCGACAATTCGGCGGCATCGCCGTTTGTTAGAAACGATATCACTTTGCCATGCGTGTTGTTCGCTTGTTCAACATTTCTTCGCGGAGTATTCACCTTTTCTTCCCATACTTGTCGGTAAATGTTCATTCATTGTCCTTGAACTCCTTAAGTTTGACAAAAAATAATCCCAGGAACAAACACCCTGGGATTTTGACAGTTTATTTGACAATGCAAGATATGTTCTACATTCTTCCCGTTACAAGGATTGCAACAAGTAGCGAGGGCCGTACCAGAACGGCAGCGGCAATCGGCGGCAGGTCGAGCAGAATCCCCGCCAACATTTTCACGGGCCCCCTTCTCCCGAACTTAACACTGTTCACATGAAACCAATCCGGCCATCAAAGCATTAATATGGTAGTCGAGCAAAGCTTCCTGAGATTGCCATTAAAAACCTGGGAAAACCGACAACAGCGATGTCAGCCCGTGAAGACTGGCCCAAATGGATTGGCTCACGACATCGGCGTTCGCCCCTCGAATCACCCCTTCCCGGATCCCGTTTTCCACCGCCTAAAGTAAAAGGGATACCGTGTCAAGTCCCTGTTGAAAATGGAGCTGCGAAATCTATCTTCACCTACCGATTGCGACTGGAACGCACCTTGCGCAACCGGTGGATCGTCGGCGAACTTTGCGGGATAACCGAGATGGTGCCGTCCATCTCCAAAACAGCCGCATCCACAGCGTCGATCCGGTCCACCCCGTGCTCCCTCAAGGCCGCAAGAAGCTCCTCCAGATCGATCCCTTCCCGGCGAAGATGTTCCTCTACCACCCGGCCCCGGGTGATCAACACAACGGGGGCCCCTTCAAAAAACCGCCGAAGCTTCGTCCGGCGGCTGATCACCCGGTTCCAGACCAACAGAATCAATGCCCCGAGGAGGCCGCCGACCAGCGAATTATCCGGGCCGATCATCGCATTTTGTACAGCGTTGGACAGCAGAAGGAGAGTCACCAGATCAAAGGGGGTCATCTGCCCGAGAAGACGTCGCCCCATCCAGCGGAGGACACCCAGGAGCACAACATACACCACGGTGACCCGGATGGCCGTAAAAAGGATCGTCCACCCATCACCCACCGCCGCCCATAGGTGGCTGAAGAGCATTTGCATGCCGCCTCTCCCCTTCCAAAGCGCGTACCTGTATTATAAGATCAGAGGAGGATTTGGGAAAGAATTCCGAACCGTCGTTATCACCGGCACCCCGAAAATTTGAGGTAGGGAGGGTCATACGGATGATTCACCAACACCTCGTGGTCCATGGCAAAGTCCAGGGCGTGGGGTTTCGCGCCTACACCGCGAGACAGGCCGCCAACCTCAACATCCGCGGATGGGTGCGAAATCATCCCGAGGGCACCGTGGAAATCAACGCCGCGGGTTCTGCGGAGGCTATGGAAGCCTTTGTCCGCGCCGTCAAAAAAGGCCCACCCGGATCCCGGGTGGACCTCGTGGAAATCAGGTCCCTGGATGTGCCCTTGACCGATCAAACGTTCACCATTCGGCGATGATTACCGACTGGCCCGGGCGACCCGCACCCGGGCGTCCACAATTCGGCACCCCCGGCCGGGCTCCAGGGCCATCACCGGGTTGAGGTCGAGCTCCACCACTTCGGGCAACTCCTCCACCATGCGGGACAGGCGGAAGAGCAGGTCCTCCACCGCCGGAATATCGGCTGCGGCATGACCCCGGTAACCTTCAAGCAGCCGATAGCCCCGGATGCCCCGGACCATCTCCCTGGCCCCGCGATCTGTCAGGGGCGTGACCCGAAACACCACATCCCGAAGCACTTCGACGTAAATCCCTCCGAGACCGAAAGCGATCAGCGGGCCGAACTGGGGATCGGTGGTCACCCCCACCATCAGTTCCACCCCACCCTGAATCATCGGCTGTACCAGGAACCCGTCCAACTCATTCTCCCTTCCGGCCTGGGCAAGCCGCTCACGGATACCCTGGCAAGCGGCACGGACGGCCTCCCCGTCCGTCAGTCCAAGCACCACCCCGCCCCATTCCGATTTATGGAGGAGCGTACGGGAGACCATTTTCACCACGACTGGAAAGCCGATCTCCCGAGCCAGCCCCGCCGCCTCTTCCGGCGTTGCCGCCACCCGGCCCCCGGCCCAGGGCAGGCCGAAACAGGTGAAAAGATCGGCCATTGTCCCGGGGTCCAGCCAACTGGCACCAGCAGCCAGTTGTTCTTTGATCAACGCCCGGGCCCGGTCAACATCGAGATCATCAAAATCAGGAATGATTCCCTCCGGGGTAGCGCGCCACACCGCGTATCGGTAGGCCCGGGCCAGAGCCCGGGCGGCACCCTCGGGGAAGCGATAATTCGGGATCAACATGTCCCCGACCCGGAGGGCGGCGGGCACGCTCTGGCCCATCAGCACCGTGGCCACAGGTTTTGAAATCCCTCGGTCACGCATCGTTCTCAGGGCATCGGTGATGTTCTGGGCAACCTCTTCCGTTGCGGTCAGTCCCACCGGAAGGAAAATCACAATGACCGCATCGTATTCGGGACTGGCCAGGATTTCTTCGAGGACTCGTCGATACTGGTCCGCCGTGGCCGAGGCAATCATGTCGATGGGATTCCTGCGGCTCGCCGTGGCTGGCAGCACCTCGCCCAACCTCTTCTGCAACTCCGGAGAGGTTTCGGGCAGGCTTAACCCCATGCCCGCCAGAACGTCGGCCGCCAAAATTCCCGGCCCTCCGGCGTTCGTGACCACCGCGATCCGTTTCCCTGCAGGCAGCGGCTGGTACGCTAGCAATGCCGCGATGTCGAACATCTCTTCCAAAGTGTCCGCTCGGATCACCCCGGCTTGTTCGAATAGGGCGTCCACCATCGTCTCGTTCGCCGCCAAAGCCGCCGTGTGTGACCCCGCCGCCCGGTGCCCCACTTCCGTCCGCCCGCTTTTCACCACGAGCACTGGCTTTTTCCGTCCCACCCGCCGGGCGATGCGGGAGAACCGGCGGGGGTTGCCAAAGGACTCCAGGTACAGAAGGATCAACCCGGTGTTCGGATCCTCTTCCCAATACTCCAGAAGATCATTCCCTGAAACGTCCGCTTTGTTCCCCACACTGACAAAATTCGACATGCCGAGTCCCATCTCCGCCGCATATTGCAAAATGGCGATCCCCAAAGCTCCGCTTTGAGAAGACATGGACACCGGACCATAGGGTGGGAAAATCGGCGAGAAACTGGCGTTCAAGCGAATCTTCGGATCTGCGTTCAAGAGCCCGAGGCAATTCGGACCCACGACCCGCATCCCATAACCCCGGGCCGTTTCGATCAACTGAGCCTGCATGGCCCGACCCTCGGCTCCCGTTTCGGCGAATCCCGCTGTGATGACCACCACCGCCCGAACCCCTGCCCGCCCGCACTCTTCAACAGTGGGGATCACCGCATCTCGGGGGACCGCAATCACCGCCAGATCCACCTTCTCCGGAAGTGCCGACACCGATGGGTAGGCCGGCACTGAGCCGACGACCCTGGCGGAGGGATTGACGGGATAAACCGGGCCTTCAAAACGATTCATCAACAGATACTCAAAGATCCGCCTCCCGATGGCGTCCGGATTCCTCGAAGCACCGATCACCGCGACGCTCTTGGGTTGAAAAAAGGGCCGAAGGGAGGCGACGGTGGCGATTCGCTCCCGCCTCTCTGCCCCTTCCACACTGCGGCGGTTCGGGCGAATGGCAAAACCCAGGCGCAATGGAGCACCTTTTTCCTCCGTCTTGATTTCAAACCCGCTGTCTTGAAACACCTGCAGCATCTCGCGATTGTCCGGGTCCACCGTGGCAGTGAAAAAGTCCAGGCCCCGCCGAAGCGCCATCAGCGCCAGCTGTTCCAGCAAGATCGTGCCAAGACCCAGTCCCCGCTTGTCTTTCCGGACCAAAAACCCCACCTCTGCCGACGGCTTCGAGGGGTCGGACTGAAACCACCCTCCCACAGCGATGAGACCGTGCTCATCCCTGTCCCCCTGAAAGACCCCGAGAAGGGTCCGTGCCCCGGACCCGTCGGCCCCATCTTCGACGCCGAACAACCGCTGCAATCGGACATCGCCCGTCTCCCGGCGCACGAACGCCCGTAATCTGTCATCCATCCCGTCCACCGACCGGAGTAGGGCCGTCCGGCCATCCCGGAGGATCACCCGGCCTGCCCCCGGAGCATCCTGGGGTATAAGCGGTTCCACATATTCAGCCCTTGACCCCGCCCGCATGCCATCGTCCTTCGCCATCCGTATCCCACCCTTTCGGCTTGTCGTCCACCCGTCTTTCGCCATCCCTATGTAACAGATTCGGCCATTTCCATCCCGGCCATCCCCACACCTCCATCACGGGAAGGCCGACCTTCAGTAAGTGCAAATTTCATCTATAAGTATTCTATACACAATCCGTTGCACCTGTAAACGGGGTGTCCCAAACCACGACGGACCCAGCCCGCAGATCTAGTACATGGGAACGAAGACAATCCTTCGTTATTTTTTTATCGAAAATACCAAGTTAACAGCCCTGATATTGATAATTACCCGGAATTTATGTATAATCCAATCCGAATCGATGACATTCCCAATGAGAAAGAAGGCGATGAGATGAGCGACTCCCATTCCCCCACCAAGAATGAAACGATAAAAGCCCGCAGCGATTATCTTCGGGGCACCATCGCTTCAGAGTTGGCCGAAAACACTGCCTCCTTCTCGGATGAGAACCGAGAGATTCTAAAATTCCACGGTATTTATCAACAAGACGACCGGGATCTGCGCCCGCAATTGAAAAAGCAAGGCCAAGAACCACACCACCAGATGATGATCCGGGCCCGGATCCCGGGGGGCATCGTCACCCCGGAGGCCTATCTGGTGTTCGACGAACTCAGTGACCGTTATGGACAAGGAAGCCTGCGAATCACCACCCGCCAAACGTTCCAGTGGCACGGAGTTCTGAAGGGCAATCTC
Organism: Kyrpidia sp.; assembly: GCF_023512215.1. Taxonomy (NCBI): domain Bacteria; kingdom Bacillati; phylum Bacillota; class Bacilli; order Caryophanales; family Alicyclobacillaceae; genus Kyrpidia; species Kyrpidia sp. The sequence goes on from NZ_JAILZZ010000034.1 coordinate 14,717, forward strand.
AAAAAAACCATTCGGTCGATCAACGAACAGTTGGTCACGACTCTGGGAGGATGTGGCGATCAGGTTCGGAACATCATTCTGTGCCCGGCGCCCCTTAACACCCCTTTTCGCCGGGAGTTGGAAAATGTCCTCAAAAGTTTGGCGGACGCCCTGTCGGCGAAGACGCCCGCCTACCACGAAATCTGGCTGGACGGCCAGCGGGTGGACGTCGGTGCCGACGAGGCAGGTGCGGAAATATACGGCACCTCCCAGCCGGCGAGCGCGGGTGCTGAGGTGGCCGATCCCGTTGAGCCTCTCTACGGTCAAACGTATCTTCCGCGCAAGTTCAAAGTGGCTTTGGCCATTGAAGGGGACAATTGTGTGGATGTGTACACCAACGACCTCGGCTTGGTCGCCCACGGCACCAAAGAGCACCTGGAGGGTTTCACCGTGTTGGTGGGTGGCGGAATGGGTCGAACCGCTTCCCGGCCCGATACTTACCCGCGGTTAGCCACCCCTCTGGGGTTTGTAACCCCCGACCAAATCATCCCCCTGGCCCGGGCGGTGGTCTCGGTCCAGCGAGATTATGGAAACCGCTCTGATCGCAAACAGGCTCGCCTAAAATACCTCCTGGACAACCGGGGGGTAGAATGGTTTCGGCACGAGGTCGAGCAACGCTTGGGATGGGAGTTGCTCCCAGCACGTCTCCTGCACTGGAAAAATACAAATGATCACCTGGGCTGGCACGATCAGGGGGATGGAAGAGGATGGTTGGGGATTTTCATCCCCAGCGGCCGCATTCGAGATACGGGATCGTTTCGGATGAAGACGGCACTGAGGGAAATCGTCAGTCGTTACCGACCGGGGATTCGCCTTACTCCCGAGCAAAACCTTCTTCTCACTGGCCTTGATCCCGGAGTGAGAACAGAAATTTCGAAGGTGCTTCACCAATTCGGTGTTCCTTTGGCGGAAGAGTTGCCTCCGGTCCAGCGCCTCGCCATGTCCTGTGTCGCCCTACCCACCTGCGGACTGGCGGTGGCGGAATCAGAACGAGCGCTTCCAGGGCTTCTCGAAAAGTTGCAACAAACCCTGGCCGAAGTCGGCCTGGCTGACGAACCCCTCAGCGTCCGCATGACCGGCTGCCCGAACGGCTGTGCTAGGCCCTACGTGGGGGACATTGGACTGGTGGGTCGGAGCCCCGGGCGATACGACATCTGGGTGGGCGGAGATTCGGTGGGAACCCGGCTCGCCTCTCTCTACGAGACCTTAGTTCCCTACGAGAAACTGGTGAATGTCCTGCGGCCGTTGCTCGTGGCGTTTTCACACAATCGCCGTCCCGGGGAACGTTTCGGAGACTTCTGCACCCGGGTGGGGCTCCAACACCTTCGGGAAATCGCGAAGACGAGCGAAACATCGCCAGCCTCAAAAGGTCCATGACCCTGCGTTCTGAACCCATCTCCATTGTCGTAACATGCCGACCGGCACTAAGGGCGACAGGGCAGGGAGCGGCTCGCCCTCTTTAGAACTCCACTCCCTGCCGCCTACGGCCCCCGCCGTCGGGCAATCCCTGAGTCACCATCCGCCAGGTGGCGGAACGGGCAGGAGTTTCCATCGCCACGGTGTCCAGGGTCCTCAATCGCCAGGAATTGGTCAACGAACGGCTGCGCCGGTGTTAAAAAGAGAACTCCGTGGATCAAGGTCAAGCCCCGTTTACACGTCGATCAACGTCAAAAATGCCTTGTCCGATCCGAATTCGATCGTCCATTAGTATCCTAAGCTTAGCGCCGGCGAACCACGAGGGTCTGATGGGCAAAGCCCACCAGGCCCTGGCGATCGTACAATTTTGTGGATGTAACACCGATTCCCGGTAGATCAAGCCTGGTTCTAGCATCGACGCCGATCCATTCTCCCATGGGCATGCGAAAAAGGGAAACGGTGAGGTCGGCATTGGTGTACACGTACTGGTCAAAGGGCAACACCCAGCTGATGCCGTTTCCAAAATCCGCCGAAGCCGCCGCCCGCCCCATGGGGGTCAGAGGGTCTCCATTGGTCAACGGATGGCGCAGCCGGAACCACACCGCCGCCGGACCCGGCTCCGTCACGCTGCCCGTCACCAGCCGCGCCTCCATCGCCGTACAGTAGAATGAGCGCTGTTCGGGCATCCCCGGTATCCGAAAGGCCGGCCCGTTTTCAGGGAACGGAAGCTGGTCATTCGGTTCACCCTCATCCGCCCGGGGCAGGATCACCCCTTCCGGGTCGATCCTGCCCGTCAGGGCGTAAGCCCGGGCCACCTCCCGGTCGCCGGCAGACAAGGAGGCCGTCCAGCGGCCAACGCTGCGTCCCGCCGCCCCCGTCACGTGGTAGGTTAGAGGACACAGCGGTACTGGACGCAGGAGTTCCACCGTGAGGCGAACCACCCGCTGGGGTTCTGCCGCCCTTTCGATGAGCTGGGCAAACAGACCTGCCGGAGCACCGCCATGTTGGGCATTGGGATCCCAGGGCCCCCGCGCCAGTTCAGTCGGGTAGACGGTGTTCTCTTTCACGATAAAAACGCTATCAGATAAGCCAATGTCAGCCAAAGACGACTCCACTCCTTTCAGGCGAGCCCCAACATCTTTCGCAGAGAGACTTTATGAACTTTCCCCGCACTGGTCACCGGCAGGTTGTCGAGAAACACGAAATCATCTGGCACCCAGAACTTAGTGAGCTTTCCGGCATCGACCAGTCCCCCGAGGTAAGCTCGCAATTCCTCGGGGGAGATCGGCGTCCGGGGCCGAATCACCGCCAGCGGCCGTTCCCCCCATCGCTCGTCCGGTTTTGCCACCACCACGGCTTCAATGACCTTTGGGTGTTCGGACAGTAAACTTTCCAACACTCCACAAGGGATCCATTCCCCGCCGCTTTTGACCGCATCTTTTTCCCGATCCACCACATATAAAGTCCCATCGTCTTCCAAAACGGCAAGATCCCCGCTGCGGAACCAGCCATCTACATAACTCTCCCGGGTTCTCTCCGGATCGTTGTAGTATCCCTGGGGCAACCAAGGGCTGCGCACCCACACCTCGCCGATGGTTTTTCCGTCCCGGGGAACGGCCAACCCCTCTCGGTCGCGCACCTCGATTTCCACCATAGGAAGAGGCCGGGTGCGGGTGGCCAGAATCCGACCGGCCTCCGCGGAAGTCGGGTCCACATGTTCAGGAACCACCGAAATGCTCGCCCCCAACTGATCCGAACCGCCATAGATCAAACTGTAGGTTACACCCCGATCCCGGGCCGCCTGGGCGAGACCCGAAGAAAGCGGACTCCCACCGGTCAAAACCTTGAGCCCCAAAGGCTCGTCCCCCGCCGCATCCAACAGCATTTGCATTTGAGTGGGGACCATGTTGCTCCAAGTCACCCCTTCGCGACGAATCAGCGCAAGCTGTTCCGCAGGACCCGCCCGGCCGGGAAGCACCAGCTTCGCCCCCAGATAGGGAACGAATATCGCCGATCCCCAACCGTGAATATGGAAAAATGGAATCAAGGGCATAAACACGTCGCCGGTCCCCACCGACGCACCCGTCCGATACAAAGCGAGATGGTGGGCGATTTGCAACGAGGCCAGGATAACATCACGATGCCGATACATCAATCCCTTGGGCCGCCCCGTGGTCCCCGTGGTATAAAAAATCGAATACGGATCAGCCTCATCGATCCTATCCGCCACGTCCGGCTCCACCAGGCGCCCCTCGGCCACCAACGCCTCATAGGTGAGAGCACCGTCTTCCGGATCAGCCCCGTCTCCCATCCACACCCACCGGGAAACGGTCGATCTCAACGGCCGGACCGCCTCAGCAAACCCTTTCCACGCGAAAATCCACTCGTCTTCGGCATGCCGGATGGTATAGGCAAGATCCTCAGCGGCTAGGCGAAAATTCAAAGTATGAATCACTGCACCGAGCATGGATAAAGCATAGTGGAGCTCCAGATACCGATGGCTGTTCACGTCCAGCACCCCGACCACCGTCCCCCGGCCGACGCCCATGCGCCCCAGGCGATCCGCCAGCCGCACCACCCGATCGTACATCTGGGCATAGGGGAGCCGTACGTCCCCGCTGACAATCTCCGACTCCGGACGGCTGAGCAGCGTGTGCCGCAGCAGTTCATGAACGACGAGCTTCTTCATACTGGGCGGCACCTCCCCACACCTGAGGTTCCTGCAACGCCCAGGCGGGATACTCCTCGCCCCGCAAGAAGCGATGGGCATACAGCGTCGCCAACCGGCTGTACCGCTCACCGCCGGTCTCCGCCAACCGGTACAGCAGCGCCACCTGAGCGGCGTCAGCCATCTGGACCACCCAGTGTTTGGCATACCATTGCAACTCTTCAGGGTTCAGCCCCGCCGCATCTGTAAACACCTTCTCGATCGCTTCCCTCGCCCATCCGGCCTCGACCGTCCCCACCTTTTCCAGCATTGGGATAAATTCTGCCAAAAATCCTTCATGGGCATTCTTCTTTTGCACCGTCTCCAGAAGATCCAGAGCCTGGATATTGCTCGGCCCTTCCCAAATCGGCGTGATCAGCGCCTCCCGGTGCCACCGGGCCACAGCGTATTCCTCCAGGAACCCCAGGCCTCCGAACAGTTCCATCGCCAGCCGCGTGATCTCCGCCGCGTGGTCGGCCGTGCGATTTTTCGCCAAATGGCTGAGGAACCTGGCGTAGTGGTACGCCGGGGAATAGGGCGGTCGCTCGTGCCATGCCCGCTGAAAAGCCTCCACGGCGTGAAAGCCCAGGACCGTTCCCCCGACCAGTCGGACGGCCATGTCCACAAGGTCTCGTCGGACCAAGGGGTGGTCCTGCAGGGCCCGGCCGAAGGAGTGACGCCGGCGAACCCGCTCCATCACCTCGAGATGCGCTTTTTTGGCGATGCCCATGCCCGCCACGGCGTTCGCCAGCCGGGAGACCGTGAGATTCTCCAAAGTATAATAGATCCCTTCCTCCGCCCGGCCGACGAGATACGCCTCGCTATTCTCCAATTCCACTTCCCCGGAAGGTACCGCCCGGGTGGCACTCTTGTCCTTCAGGCGCCTGACCCGATAATTCAGTTCGCCGGCCCGGTTGAGCCGGGGGACGAGAAACAGGGCCAGTCCCTTTGGCCCCGCCGGAGCCCCTTCCGGCCGGGCCGTTACGATGGCGACATCGGTCAATCCGGCGCCACTGGCAAAATATTTATCCCCTGTCAGCCGCCACACCTCTCCGTCCGGTCGGGCCACGGTGGTGTTGGCCCCCAGGTCGCTGCCCCCTTGGTTTTCAGTCATCCAAGTGGCGCCGAACATCTCCCCCGCCAAGAGCTTTTCTTTCCACTCCGCGTGCGCCGGGGCGTACTTGTGGATCGCATAGGCTGTTTGACCGGTGATGGTGATCACACAGTACAACCCCGGATCCGCCAGAAGATATCCGAGCGCATAGTGGTGATGCCACCCTCCACCTTCATAGGGGACGCGATTCATCGGGGCGATCTCCTTGAGCAATCGCGTTTCCACCGGGGACAGGCGAACCCGATCCACCCGCCTCCCGTCTAGGTCGTGCATCACGAGCACCGGGGGCGCGTCGTGATCGATGTGGTAGATCGCTTCATACACATCGGCGCCCGCCAACAAACCAAAAGATTCCAGTTCAGGTGCGCACTCTTTCCAAGAAGGCCAATAGTGCGACAAAATCACCTGCAGATCTCGATCCTCCAACCAATGGTTGAGGCCGTACGCATAGGACTGATGCCTCATGATTCCGCTCCTCCCCGGATTTTTTCGGCAAGCAGGCGCTCCATCCTCGCCCGCAAATCCAGCAACTCTTCGCGAATCGCCTCAAGATCCCGAATCTGTGCCTCGATCTGGGCCAACTTCTCGTCCCCTTTTCGAATCACCTCCCGCAGCTGATACACTTCGGTGGGATCGAGATCGTACAAATCGAGCAACTCCTGAATCTCGTCCAAGTGAAAACCCAGTCGCCGCCCCCGCAGAATGAGTTGCAGCCTGACCCGATCCCGTTCGGAATACACCCGCCGAGAACCTTCCCGCTCCGGACGCAGTAATCCCAATTCCTCGTAATAACGGATGGTACGGGTGGTGGTGTCGTACATCTGGGCCAGATCCGAGATCGTATACTGCCGGGACACCGATCATTCCCCCTGGACTGTCACATTGTTCTGGTGTCGATTCTAACATAACGTTTACGGAAACGTCAATAACGCCGAAAACCGACCTACGGCCGGACATGAACCCCTGAGACATTGACCACGACAACTTTTCACGATAAAATAATTCAAACAACGATTCTGATTGTGGTATGGGGGGCTTTCGGGTGATCGATCGTGCAAAGTGGAGAGGGAAAGGGCCACAGGAACCAACTCGGGCGGGCAAGAAATTGGAGATCCAATCATCTCCTGAAGTTACCGATCAGTTAACATTTCTCCATTTGTCCGCACGGGACTTGGAAACGGTGCGGGCTTTGAAAAGTGACATTGAGGCTGTTGTCCACGAGGTGGCTGCAGAGCATTATGATCGAATTGAAGAGATCCCGGAGTTGCAGGCGATCATGGACCGCCACAGCAACCGGGAACAACTGACGGGGACATTTGTTCATTATTTCACAAATTTATTTTCAATAGAAGACTTTGATGATAACTTCGTCAACACCCGCCGAGCGATCGGACGCATTCACAGTCAAGTCCATCTCCCCGCCAAATGGTACATCGCCTCCTATATAAGACTTTACGAGCATCTCATCCCGCGATTGGTACATAGTCATTCCAGAAAGCCGGACCAATTGGCTGACATCTTGCTTTCTGTGTTAAAAGTGATCTCCTTTGACATGCAGTTGATTCTCGAAGCCTACGAGGAGGAGACCGAGTTCCGGTTCATCGATCACATCTCGGGCATTATGGAGTCGATTCTGAAGATCGACGGAACCGCGAACATCCTGGAGGCGTCTGCGACGTCAACAAGCCACGCCGAAGGGATCAGCGCCGCCGCCGAACAACTGACGGCATCCATTCGAGAGGTCGCCCAACAGGCTAGCCGGGTCGCCGACTATTCCGACCAGGTGATTCACCATGTGGAATCCGGTCGCCGCGTCATTCAGGAATCCCTCCAGGGTATGACAGATCTGGGGGAGTCGTTCAAAGCCGCCCGGGAGAAGATCGTCGGATTATCGAACGCTGCCGAGGACATTTCCCACATCGCCAGTCTCATCCGCAAGATCGCCGATCAGACGAACCTCTTGGCCCTAAACGCGGCCATCGAGGCGGCCCGGGCTGGAGATCACGGTCGGGGATTTGCGGTCGTTGCCTCCGAGGTGCGCACCCTGGCCGATCAGACGAAGGAGTCGATTCATCGGATCGCGGGGACTGTGGAACAAGTGCAACGGGAAACCCGGGCCGTTCGGGAGTTGGCCGACCAGGTCGTCGACAACCTCGGCCTCCGGGTGGCGCAATCCCGGGATGCGCTCCGGACCCTCGAGGAGATTGTCAGCCAGGTGGGACACATGGCGGAGTTTTTCAATGAAGTGGCGGCGACCACCGAGGAACAGGCTGCGGCTACCGATGACATCGCTGCGCGCATCGATCACGTCCTGGGCGATGTGGCCCGCACCGATGATGAGGCAAACCGGATCGGAAATCAGATCCATGAAACCAGTGTTCAAGCCAATCGCCTGCGCCTCGAACTCATTGGCAACATCCCTCGTTTGGAAGACGCGCAGCTGGTCCGCGTGGTCATTACGGAGCACCTGCTGTGGAAATGGTGGTTGTACAACATGATCCTCGGTTACCATGTGATCGATGAAAAAGAGTTGCTCGATCATCGCCGGTGCCGCCTGGGACAGTGGTACGAACAGGCCCGGAATCGGACGCCCTTGTCCTCCATGGATTCTTTCCGGGCCATTGAAGAACCCCACATCCAGGTGCATCGGCTCGCGGAGGAGATTCACCGGCTCATCCTGGCGGGGGAAAAGGCTAAGGCGCGAAGCCGCTTGGCGGATCTGGAACGGGCATCCCAGGAAGTGGTGGGACATCTGAGGCAGTTGTTGCAAGATCTCAAAACGGGAAAGGCGCAGACTCTCCATGCCGCTGTATCCGGCGCGGACACACGTTAACCTGGGGGACAGCCGCACACCTTGGGCCGGATTCGCATACAATGGGGCAAATTTCCGGTGACAAGAGGTGGAAAACCGGCGATGAATGCCCTCAGGCCCTGTCCACCGCGAACGTTTCCTTATTTTGTGAGGCCGGGTGATACGCTGTATCACTTGGCCCAGCGTTATCGGACCACCGTCGGTGCCATCATCTCGGCCAATCCCTTCGTCGACCCGTACCATCTTCGCATCGGACAGCAGCTCTGCATCCCTCATCAGCCCATCTACCCGGCGTGCCCAGAAGGAAATTACTACACCATCCGCCCCGGGGACACCCTGGCTGCCATTGCACAATTTTTCAATGTTTCCTTGGCCGATCTCATCGAGGCGAACCCGGGGATCGATCCCTACCGCCTGCGAGTGGGGCAGATCATCTGCATCCCCCTCGCCGTTCCGCCGGTCACCTGTCCCCACCGCTATATCGTTCAGCCCGGCGACACCTTTTACTCCATTGCCCAACGGTTTAATATTTCAGTCGACGCTTTGATGAGGATGAATCCCCACGTTCGTCCCGAGGCCCTGCTCATCGGACAGACGATTTGTTTGCCGTGACTTTTGTCGCGGCCCGCGTCCTCGCATCTCCACAGACATAGCCCCTCCCGGGCCTGGCGGCGGGAGGGGCTGCACGGCCTTATTTGATCGAATAGCCTTGCTATTTGGCCGAAGGAGATTCGAGAACGCCCTCTGGATCCTCGCCCAGGCCCAGAAAGGGACCAAGCCCCGCATACCTCAGGCTGCACCCGAGGTGGCGTGCGTGGAGCGAACGGAGACAAGGCTGTGCAGAATCATGCCCAGGACCACCAGACCCAGGCCGACCAAACCTTCTATGGAAATATGCGTACCGGGAATCACCAAGAGCTCGCCGATTAGAGCAAAGACCACTTCTCCCGACTGAGTGGCTTCCACGGTAGCCAGTTGATGAACGTCGCCACCCGCCAAATCGGTCGCCCGGAAAAATAGCACCGTGGCGATCACACCGGAGGACAGGGCAACGATCAGGGATTGCAAGGTCTGACCGGCGCTCGGTCCTCCTTGGGCGACGAGTTGACCCACCGACAGAACGAGCCAAAGGGGTAGACTGGCAATAGTCATGCCCAAGGTTCGCTGGTAGGCGTTTACCCGGCCTGTGCACAGTTCCATCATCTTGCGATTGCCGAGGGGGTACGCGAAGGCCGCCACCAGGATGGGGAGAGCGCCTAAGAGGAACTCGCGCAGGGAAACGTGGGTAGATTGAGACCACTCCATGAGCCCGATCCCGGCGAGGATGATCACCGACATGCCCATCCGCCGCCACGGAATCCGCTTGCGCCGGCGCACAACCCCTTCCGGGGTCGCCACGAGCTCATCAAACAGCGGTACCACCAGGGAACCGGCGATAATCGTAAACTGCCAGGCTCCCGCGGTCAGCCAAGCTGGGCTGAAGGCCGCGGCAAAACAAAGCGGCGCGTAGAATAAGCCAAACCCGACGAAACTCCACCAAAGCCACAGCCATGGATGACGCCGCATCTCCACAAACAGCCGGATCCCTTTCCTGACCCAGACAATCGCCATCAGCAGCGGCACCATGAAAAAGAAGCGGAGCGATGCGCTCCACACCCAACTTCCACCGGCATCTGCCATCAATTGATTCAACACAAAAGTTACCGCAAAAAAGAACGACGCCAGAATTCCGAGGGCCACCGCTTGCACGATCCATCCCCCCCAGAACCCTGGATTCGCATAGGCCTACACGGAAAACTGCGCCACAGTCACTAGTTTATGCCCAGCCTTCCCACTCGGTCAACGGGCCGGGTTTACGACTTCGCGTCCCCGCTTTCTTTAACATTTTTGTCGGGGGGCAAAGACAATCTTGTGGCTCCGGGAATTTTCGTGTATCTTGAAGAAGCTGCGACAGCTGCGAAGGTTCCACCGAGGAATGTAGCCGCGCCAAAGGCGAAATGAGGGATGATCATGAAAGCGCGGAATATCATCTTCCCGATCTGGTTCCTCTGGTTACTGCCACCCGTCATCATCTTGGTTGTGGTTGGAAATTTTCTCTTGGATAGCCTGGTGCTCGTTGCGGCCTATACCCTCGCAGGAGTGCCAAGAGTCACAAATCAAGGTTTGAAAACGCTTTATAAAGCTTCGATTCTTAAGGTTGTGCTTTTCGGATTTGTGGCGGACATTGTCGGCGTTATAACGCTTCTTGCGGTGACCGGCCTTCCCTTGTCCATCCCGCCATCCCTCGTCTCCGCCGTCAACTTGAACCCTTTTACCAATGTCGGTGCCTTCCTCACCGTCCTCGGCGCCATCATTCTCTCCGCCCTGTGCATTTACGCGCTGAATTACTTTTTCACGTTTAAGCGCATCGTCGCGGAAAAGGTTACCCGGACCAAATTATCGGCCACCTTGGCAGTTATAACCGCCCCGTGGACCTTTCTCCTGCCGACCTCTTGGTTTTACCCAGGCATGTAATCAGACAAACGGGCGGCAACCTCACCGCCCGTTTAACCCTGAGTCAAGATTTTGTCGGCAACCCATCCAATGCTTCTTGTTTTCAGTGATTTACAGTGAAATGTGTTTTCACATAGTCCGCCGTCAGGTCTTCAAATGTATGATCGTCCACAGGCAATTCGCGTCTAAGCCAATCTCTGTAAAGGGTTTGAATGTCAGGTAGAGCGTCAAAAGTAGGAGGATATCCAACCGGGACCGCCTCGACCTCAAGCAAAGTAAGGCAACCAGGACAATAATACTCCCTCAAAACCTGCCAACCTGGTTCAGCATGCATATACTGGGGATAAATTTCGTGAAATTCCTCCGATGACTCGCGGACATAGACTCTCGCCTTCACTTTCCAATTCACACGATAGTCCTCGAATTCGTATCCGCAGGTACATTTCACAATCGCTTTTTTCTTTGTTCCTTCAGTCTTGGACACGATGCAAAGATGATCGGAAAGCGGAAGAATCACACGCTCAGTCCAGGGCACCTTCTCCTGAAAATACGCCACCAACGCATCAAAGGCTTCGGGGTCCTTCTGTCCCGCGATCACCCGAAACAGCTCCTGGGTAGAAATTCGTCCCTCCAGCATATCGGCAATTCGCTGGATTTTCTCACGACTGACCGCCATGATCTCACCTTCCCTTATACATCGCTACATCCTCGCCGGGCCGGACCACCCAGAACACCCGTCGGCGGTCCATATAAAGCCGATACTCCGGCGGAACTAGAATAGTCGTCGCGGGCGACTCCACCAAACACGGACCTGTCAACACATTACCTGCCCGAACCCGATCCATTTCATATACATCCGACTCATGCCAGGTGCCGTTCCAAAATATCGGTCTGTGGTCTTTTCGACAGCCTTGCGCCGGTGTTTCACCGTCCAACGACTCTTCCGGCACAGTGGGCCTTACACTTTCGTAATACCCCGTGACTACAGCCCGAGTAATTTGGTACCCAAACTCGGTGCTCCGAGCAGCCCGGGCATATACCTTGTCAAAACTCACTTCGAATTGCTCCGCCAATTCAGAGAGAGTTTCCGGTTTGATCTCTGGGGCCCCAGTCTGTACTTCCAGATCATCCAACATACCGGCGTAGCGCATCCGCGCACCAAACACAAAACGCAATCGAGTCGGATCCAGACCCTCCCGAGAGGCTTCCAGCTCAATCTGGCCTTTCAGAGAACTCCATGCTCGGCTCAGCTGGTCCAGCGCGACCTGATTCAACACGCCTCTCATGGCGGCTTCCAACCGCAGACCTTGGGCTAACTGTTCATCGACACTGCCCTTGACATCAGGAGGTAAGATATCGTAAGCACCACGCATGATCTGCAACGCGATTCCAGTGGGATCTACTCCCGGTGGAGGTGGCACAAAAATATCCGTGGAAATTTCCTGTCGTACACCATATTCCCCGCAAGCCGCACCGAACGCGGAAAAGCCCGGCGCCCAGGTTGGAATCATCACTCCGGCCAGGTCCAGACCATGGGTGTACCCTATGGCGTGAAGGGGACCTCCACCCCCATATCCAACGAGATGAAATACCTCTGGTCCGAATCCCATTCCGAGCATGACCTGTTGCAAATGAAGCTTGAGCGTGAGATTGGCCAGGTTGTGAACTCCCCAAGCCGCTTCGAATACATCGATACCTAGACGGTCCGCGATTTGCTCCTTGAACAGCCGCGTCGCTCGCTCCCGATCCAATTTTACCTGGCCACCCAGAAAGTTATCCGGATTTAGATACCCGAGAATGAGGTTGGCATCGTTAACGGTTACGGTGTCGACCCCACCTTCGGGCCAACACACCCCCACACGGTACCCCGCACTGTCGGGACCGAGGCGGACCCGTTGGGTAACCGGATCCACCCGGACAAACGATCCGGTACCGGATCCAATTGAATCGACCGCTACCATCGGTGTATTTACCCAAAACTGATCGATGATTCCGGAATCCCGAAGTACAATCTGTCCATTGATCACCGCTCCGACGTCGAAAGTCGTCCCGCCTACATCCGTCGCAATTAGGTACTTGAGATCATAAACGCTCCCGAGAAACTGGGCCCCGATGATGCCGCCCGTCGGGCCCGAATTCACGGTATGAATCAGTTGATCGTAAGCAGTGGAAACCGTGGTGCCATAGTTAGTCAGTAGCCGTACTCCCGCATGGCTGCCTTGATCCCTGAACGTACCCTCAAGATCTCTCAACTGATCCCGGGACGGTTCCGCCGCGTAAACCTGAATCACCACAGCGTTCAGCCTCCCCGCCTCCCCCAAGATCGGGTGTACCCGGTGAGAGAGAAACACTGGGATCTGTATCCCCCGCTCCTTCAGTATGTCGCCGACGATTTCCGCGGTACGGATTTCGTGAGACGGATTGACGAAAGAATTCAAATAGCAGATGATAATCGCTCTAGCGCCCCGATCCAAAAGGTCCAAGGTTGCCTCACGCACATCCTCTTCATAGAGGGGGATCATCACTTGACCCGTTGGGAGGACCCGCTCCCGCACCCCTTTGATAAAATCTCGGCTTACGAGAGGATCCGGATGAAAGTGGGACACCGCATGCAGTCGTTCTGGGAGGGACAAATGATGCCAAGACTGTCGCGCCCGGCCAAACCGTAGTGTATCTTCAAAGCCGGAACTGGTCAAAACCCCCAAAGGTGCCATACCGGTCCGGCTCACCACACGGTTCAGCATTAACGTTCCGGTGTATACGACCAATTCTAATCCCGACACGGCCTCTTGAAGGTTTATATCCCACTGGCCCGCCGCATCTTTTAAAGACTCCATGATCCCTTTGGAAACCGCGTCAGGGGTGGTTTGCGCTTTACCCACCACAAACTGGCCATTGGTATCGATCAGTATCGTGTCGGTCATCGTGCCACCGGTGTCAATGGCCAAGATTCGCGTTTGACGTTGGGTCATACAACTTCCTCCTTTCGAGAAGAATGGCTTGAACCAGATATTATAAGGTAAATTCCTCCGGCAACTGCCACACTGCACGATATTCCTCCCACCATCTTGGCCCTACATCCGCCAACTCCGCATACATAGCACGCACAACCGGGGTGAGCTCCCCGTTGAGGACGCGGTTTCGTTCTCGATGATAAAATTCGGCAAAATCCACCGAACGTTCACGCCGATTTCGACGGATCTCCGCCCGTTTCGCTTCGGACTTTTTTCGATCGACGACAAATCCTCCATGTATATCCCGTGATGCTACAATGCCGTAAACGCTTTCCATGATGCGTTCCGTGTAGATCCCGTCATTCAGATCCCTTTCGCACAGCTCAATCGGACGCTCCAACGGATCTCCATATCCCGGGCCACCGTTATATTTCATGTAGATCAAGTCGCCCTGATCAAACGGTCGAGGGTAGTAGGTGCCGTACGGCAATCGGGTGACCTCTGCAGAAGGGAGTTTGTTCACCTCAGGGGAATCTGGGTCGTCCCCTTGGGGATAAGGTTGATGGTTCCGCCACAACTGCTCAATATCCGTTTTTCTCACGTGTAACGTATAGGATGCGAACGCAGGATAGCCACCGCAGTTCCCTGCATTGGTAAACACCATGCCCTGGTTTAAGCTGAAAGCTTGAGCCCCGGCGACCCCGTAGAACAAACCCATCGTTTCAAAACCGGCGCCCCCTCTTCGACGCCCGTAGCCGGCACTGTTCGGTTTGATGCGGCGGGAAAGGTAACGCAGTCCCATTTGCAACCGCTCCCACTCCTCCACATCCCCCATGTCCGACTCGGGGTTCCACATGGCATAACCGTGGTCAATGCCGTCCCTGGTTGCGTTTGCCCCCATCCCGACGGCGGAAATTTCAAAGGTCGTGATCGGTGCATAGACCCCTTTGGGTTCCCCTGTCGCACCGCTCAGTACCATTCCCCCTTGGGTTGGATCCGCGGTCATCCCGTACCCGGACGCCCCTTCTTCCACGTAGCCGCGACTCAAAAATCCTCGTTGAAGCGAGCGATATAACCCTGTGTAAATCGGAATTGTCAGGTACCAAGGCGTTTGTCTGGATAAATCGTACACTTCATTGTTATTAAGCCATGTGCGCGGTGGACGATAGGTCTCAAGGGCCAAATTGTATCCCTCATTAACCACTTCACTGTACCCGAGCATCTGCGAAAGAACGACCCACAATGCCCCAAGGACGGAAGCCAACGCAGTGTTCCACGCCCACGGGCCGTAACCGCTGTTACCCTCAAAGTCAAGCCGCAATGTTCCGTCCGCCTTGACCACCACTTCTAACGGCAAATGATGCAATGTGTCCCTCTGAGCTTGAGGTTGCCAGGCCTCCTTGGAAAAAGGGGTATCTACAAAGGCGGTTGCACGAAATCGTCCTGGTACCAACCGTTCTTTCACTCGAGCCAGGAAATTCCGACGAGAGAACTCAATGACTTCTCGGGACAGACGAAGATAGAAATCCAATCCGTACTCGTCGATAAATTGAATCACCGCGCGCTTGATCATTTCTGCCCCGGCAATGCGCGCTTTTTCATCCAGGTCGTAGTATAGTGGGGTTCGCACCCCTTGCCTTGATCGCAACAGATAGTGCGGCAGCAATTTTCCCTGTTCTCCGATTTTCTCGTTGGTCATGTACAGCCCGTCTTCATAGCGAGACGTGGCCGCAACAATGTCGTGGCCCGGGGTTACGCCTCCAATATCGACTTGATGCGTCACCCCGCCCGCCCAGCCCACCAACTCGCCCTGATAGAAAATCGGTACCAAGGTATGAATGTCTGTCGTGTGCACATTACCGAGAGCTGGGTCATTATTGGAGTAAATGTCGCCTTCGCGTATCCCGGGAAACTCCTCGTAGCCCGCCTCGATCATTTGCTTAATGTCTTCACTCATGGTGTGAACATGGACAATAATGCCGGTCGATAACGCCACCGCATCCCCGTCCGCGGTAAAGAGAGCAAAACACGTCTCACCAAGACTCCGCGTGAGCGGCGATGCAGCAATGTGAACAGCCACCTCCCGGGCGGTCACCGCCGAGGCAATCAGTTTCGTCATGGCTTCTTCCCACCGAAAGGGATTCTTGTCGCGCAACTCTAATTCGACGAGACCGGCATAATGCCCCGTGTTCCGCGTCCGTTCAGCCACTTCCTGCACCAACTGTTTCAGACTCACTCGAGTAAACGCGCCAACCGAAAATGCCATTTTTCCCCCTCCCTAGTTCTGATCAATGAATTGTTGTTCCGAGAGACACGATAAGCAACTATCGTGCCAACGATTACAAGACATGAAAAAAGCGCCCTCGGCGCATGGTTAACGTCTCAGTTTATGTCTCACTGTCTCACACTGTCGCTTTGCAACAATGAGGCTGAGCGTGTATACCCCAAACCTCTAGATTAAATTGAATAGTTTCATTTTCCTGTACATGGTTGCTCGGGAAATTCCCAGGGTTTGGGCTGCTTCAGTCACATTTCCACCGCTCTCTCGTAAAGCCTGTTCAACCAGAGAGCGGTGGATGCTTCTGCGTTTTTTGGCCGTATCCACGGACGGTGCATTTACAAAGGGCCCGGCCAGACAAATGTGCCGCGGCTCAATCGCATTGCCATCGCACAAGAACACAGCCCGTTGGAGAACATTTTTCAATTCTCGAATGTTCCCTGGCCAGGAATGTTCGGTCAGACGTTGCATCGCTTCAGGAGATAGTCGGACGGAGATCTTCCCAATCTCTTTGGCAAATTGCCGTAGAAACGTATCCACGAGAAGTGGGATATCTTCGGAACGTTCCCGCAAGGAGGGTAAGCGGATCCATAAAGCTGACAGACGATAGAATAAGTCTTTTCGGAATCGACCACTCTGCACTTCCTGGTCCAGGTTCTTGTGGGTAGCAGTGATCACCCGAACATCTACGTGAATGGGGCGCGTTCCACCAACGGGAACTACTCGCCCTTCCTCCAACACGCGCAACAATAGACTTTGGCAATCGATCGGCAAATCAGCGATTTCGTCCAGAAAAATGGTCCCTTTGTCTGCCAAAAGGAATTTCCCTCGTTGACCGTGCTTTTTTGCGCCCGTAAACGCCCCTTCCTCATAACCAAACAGCTCACTCGCCGCCAATTCTCGTTGGAGAGTTCCACAATTGACAGCTACAAAAGGACCGGAACGACGAGGTCCCGAAGCGTGGATCGCATGAGCAAAAAGCTCTTTCCCTGTGCCTGATTCCCCCGCCAGAAACACCGGAGCCAAAAGATTCGCCGCCTTGTGGGCAAGTCGTTTCGCCTCGAGTATGACAGGAGTTCTCCCTATTATAGAGTCCATCGTGTAATGGGTTGTCCAATCGACCGGGGACATCGCCTTGCTCTTCGAAGATGATTTTGCCGTAGATTTTCCGCCGGATGTTGGCATCATGAGACACAACACACCCAAATCCAGTCCCCATAATCGGTACGGAATCACCTTTAACAGCGTCCGTACATCCCCCTCCCCCAATCTAAATTCTTGTACGTATGTCCCATGATCTTGCCCGGTGAGCAATGCCGGAGGACCGTCCACAACGGGCAATGGTTCGCCCGAACGTATCCCTGCAGCCATCGCCTGGGCGTTTGCCCACGTCACATACAAGTGCCGGTTCAATAAAAACGCAGGCTTATCCAACTCTTGAACAAGGCCAAAAAAGGCGTCAGAAATCGCATTCTTGTGTAAATCTTGCCCGATTCGATTCGCAGCCCATTGAATGAGTGGAAGATTGTGAGTTTCATACCACTGACGTCGGCTTGTAATGTCGAGAACACCCAACAGGGTCCCCGTTAAAGGCTCGAAAATCGGAACCGCCAAACACGCCCATTCATGCCAACCTGCACAATAATGTTCCGCACCAATGACTCGAACAGGGTGTTTTTCGATGACAGCCGTCCCGACGGCGTTCGTGCCCGCTCCACTCTCGCTCCAATCGGCACCTTCAAAAAAGTGTCGATGTTTCACATGTTTCAGTAAGTCATCGTTATCAACCGTGACTTGCAGTAGCAGCCCCGTGTGGTCACTCAACGTGACCACCGCCTGATCGGAACCATGCTCCCGCTGAACGTACCTCATTATCGGTAACGCAACCTCGATCATTTCCCGGTAAAAGGACGAAATATGCTGAACTTCGGCGCGTTTCATGCGGATAGGGGCCGCATCTGTGCTGAAAGCGACCCCCATGCTTTTACACCTCTCCCAAGATGATTTAATCGGTTTACGCAGCTGTGGATCAAGAATGCCGTCTTTAACCCACGCTTCCCATCGATTCACTTGTTCACCCGTCTGCACAACTGACAATTGGTGATCTGAAAACGGTGTATTCACGGCGATCACCACCTCGGATTGTGACCTCTTAGGTGTTTAACTGTTTCGCCAGTTCTATAAAGAACTCAAGGGATTGGGGATTACTCATCGAATCAGGGTTGACGGCTCTCTCCAAAGAGTAACCCAACAGGATTTTGCGAATTGGAACTTCCATCTTTTTTCCATTCAGTGTTCGAGGCACTTCATCGATCACGTACACTTCGTCCGGCACGTGGCGGGGCGAAACCGTCTCCCGAATCCGCTTTCGAATGGCTGCTTTCAATTGATCCGTCATCACAACCCCCGGCTTTAACACAACAAACAAAGACAGAAACGAAGGTCGACCCAGTAGTTCCAAGTCTACCACCAAACTGTCAGCAATCTCGTCCAACCCTTCTACGGCTCGGTAAATCTCGCTTGTCCCCATCCGAACTCCATGACGGTTGATCGTGGAATCCGACCGTCCATAGATCACACAACTGCCGTCCGCATAGAATTTGATCCAATCCCCATGTCGCCATACACCCGGATACATTTCGAAGTAACTTTCCCGATACCGGCTCATCTCTGGATCATTCCAGAAGTATAAAGGCATGGAAGGCATGGGACGCGTGATCACCAGTTCTCCTACTTCACCGATGATTGGTTGACCGTTGTCGTCGTAGGCTTCCGCCTTCACGCCGAGCATGGGTCCCTGCATAAGACCTGCCTTGACGGGCAAGAGCGGACAGGGACCGACAAAGGGTGTACAGACGTCTGTCCCTCCACTCCCGGGAGCCAACCAAATGTCCTTTTTAACCTTTTGATACACCCATTCAAAGCCGTCAATGGTCAGCGGCGACCCCGTCGATCCAATCGCCCGCAGCTTTGAAAGGTCGTGATCCTTACCCGGTTCAAGCCCCGCTTTCAGGCAGCTCTGAATATATCCCGCGCTTGTTCCAAATGATGTCATCCCCGTCTTTTCCGCAAATTCCCACAATACATCGAGATTAGGATAGCCGGGATGACCATCGTAGAGAAGAATGGTAGCCCCAGATAAGAGAGCGCCCACGGTGAAATTCCACATCATCCATCCAGTTGTGGTAAACCAGAAAAAGCGATCCCCTGGCTGAACGTCAAAATGCAGTTGGTGGACTTTGAGGAGCTCCAAGACAATATTTCCGTGGCCGTGAACAATTCCCTTGGGGTGACCCGTTGTACCCGAAGAATACAACACCCACAACGGGTGTTCGAATTCTACAGGTTCAAAATGCAGTTCGGCCGGTGTCCGAACAATATCGTTCCACATCACCGCGTTCTCCACCCCGCCCCCGTCCAACCCAATGTAGGGCACGAACACCGTCTTCTCCAATGTGGGCAGAGATCGCTGCAGATCCTGTACTACTTCGGTTCGATCATAGACTTTTCCACCATACTGGTACCCATCCACCGCAAAGAGCACCTTTGGTTCGATCTGTTTGAAGCGATCCACTACCGTCACAGCACCGAAATCGGGAGAACAACTCGACCAGACAGCGCCAATGCTCGCAGCGGCCAAAAAAGCAATCACGGTCTCCGGGAGGTTCGGCATATAGGCCACCACTCGATCCCCCGGCCGGACGCCGTATTCCCGAAGATGAGCGGCCACCGAGGCCACAGACCGGGACAGTTCGTCCCAGCTCACGATGGTAAGGGGGCGATGCTCAGACTGGAATAACAAGGCCGGTCGATCGCCTGGCCTTCCCCGGAATACATGCTGAGCAAAGTTGACACGAGCGCCGGGGAACCACCGAACCCCAGGCATCTCATGACCTTCCATCACCCGTGTATAGGGGGTCGGGCTCTGTATTTGAAAATACTCCCATATCGACGCCCAAAACGACTCGAGATCGTCCACAGACCAACGCCACAATGATAAAAAATCAGG
>NZ_JAILZZ010000035.1:0-34509 GCF_023512215.1 Kyrpidia sp.
TGACCCCGGGGCAGGCGGTGGTGTTTTACCGGGGCGAGGACGTGGTTGGCGGTGGTACGATCGAAAAAAGTTTGGCCTTGGCCTGAGGGGATGTCCCGGGTTGCACCGGGGCATCCCGGCTTTCGGCCGCCAGGTCAGGACGACCACCCGAGAAATGGATTTACAAGTATATTTTTGTTGCTTCCGGTCGGAAAATACGCTATAATAAAGGCAGCTCGGGTTCCCGGTCGAGACCCGGGCGAGTTGAGCCAAGGAGGGATTCAGATGAGTCAAGCGGCTTGGACGGCATGGCTGAGTGCATTGCTGGGGCTGTGGTTCATCGTATCACCTTGGGTCTTCAACTTCAGCCAGAACGTCGGGGCGATGTGGAACAGTATCATCGTCGGTATCGTCGTGGCGGTTTTGTCGGCCTATGCGGGCTCCCAGATGAGTAAACGGGGTTCGTGATCGTAATGGCACTTATTATCCACTACTTTGATAATCGAGGATAACCGGATATACCGGACCCCC
Source organism: Kyrpidia sp. (assembly GCF_023512215.1). Taxonomy (NCBI): domain Bacteria; kingdom Bacillati; phylum Bacillota; class Bacilli; order Caryophanales; family Alicyclobacillaceae; genus Kyrpidia; species Kyrpidia sp. The sequence goes on from NZ_JAILZZ010000035.1 coordinate 511, forward strand.
TCACCCGAACGGCGAGGGGGTTTTTTGTGCCCCAGCTCTGGGGCGTGGATTTAGTTTTCCGCCGAGGAGATAGGATTCGTGTGCGTCGGCTGGGACTCATTCGCCTGGCGCAAAACCCGGATCTCCAAGCGAATCCAGAGCGAAACGGCCAAGGCGACAGCCAAAAGGCCGGCGAAGACGTAGAAGGTGGCATCGTAGGATTTCGTGGCATCTTTGATCGCTGCCACCACCATGGGACCGACGATGCCCGCCGCTGACCAGGCCGTCAAAATGTACCCGTGTATGGCGCCCAATTGCTTGGTGCCGAACAGGTCTCCGATGTAGGCCGGAATCGAGGCGAAGCCGCCGCCGTAGCAGGAAATGATGGCGAAAAGTAGGATTTCAAACAACAGTGCCTGGTGAAGAGACGGCATATACAGGAAGGCGATCAATTGGAGAAGGAAAAAAAACGTAAAGATGTTCGGGCGCCCCACCCAGTCAGATGCGGATGCCCAGACAATCCGCCCTCCACCGTTAAAAAGGCCCATCGCGCCGACGACAGCTGCTGCGGCAATGGCGGACATACCCACCTTTTCCTGGGCCATGGGAGATGCCTGGGAGATGAGCATGATGCCGGCCGAGACGTTGATAAAGAGCATGACCCACAACATCCAAAACCGCTTGGTTCGAACCGCCTCGTTGGCGGTGAGCTGGGACAGGTCCCGGGATACCGCTCGACGTTGTTGGCTGGCCGGAACCGGAGGTGTCCATTCCCGAGCGGGGGGAGCCAGGTATTGGGAAACCGAGAACATGACGATAAAGTAGGCGGCGCCCAGTATGTAGAAAGTCCCCGATATTCCAACGGTCTGGATCAGCTTTGCAGCGATGGGACCGGTGACCAGGGAACCTGCACCAAAACCGAATACCGCCATGCCTGTGGCCATTCCGCGGCGGTCTGGGAACCATTTCACCAAAGTGGATACCGGAGCGATATAACCGATTCCCAAGCCAATGCCCGCGATGATACCGTAGGTGAGATACAGGAGATACAGAGAGCCCAAGTGCACCGCCAGACCTGAAAGGGCTACCCCTGCGCCGAAAAAGATCGAAGCGGTGGTCCCAGCCACCCTCGGTCCCCGCCGCTCCACAAAATGACCTAAGAATGCCGCAGAGATACCGAGCAGGGCGATAGCCAGGCTAAAGGTGAAGGCCACATCGGTGGCGGACCAGCCGAATTTTGTGGAAAGAGGTTTGGCGAACACACTCCAAGCGTAGGCGGACCCGATGCACAGATGCAACAGCACGGCACACAGGGCGATGAGCCAGCGATTTTTTGAACTATTCATTCCAGTTTTCCCCCTTTGTAAGATTAAAACGGATAAAGCCGTCATGAATGAGAAAAGCCGCCACAACCGGGATCCAGGGAAACGATCCCGAAGTTGTGGCGGCTAGCCACCAGCACGAGGGTACCGTGTACCAACCGCAAAACGGTCTTCTCATTCTGCACATTGACGCTGATTATTATAATCGGGATTTTTATTTTTGTCAATAAGTTTTCGTCATTTGGTCACATTCTCATCGGTGATTCGTTCGGCGTGGGTGTAGACATTCATCCCATTCCCCCGAAGAAACCCTGCCACCGTCACTCCGAGTTCATCGGCCAGGCGTAAGCCGAGGTCTGTCGGGGCCGATTTGGAGAGCAGGATCGGCGCGCCCATCTTGGCGACCTTCAACAGCACCTCCGAGGAGACGCGGCCGCTGAACACCACCATGACCTGAGTCGCGTCAAACTTTTCCCTGAGGGCCCAGCCGTACAGTTTGTCGAGCGTGTTGTGCCGTCCGACGTCCGCGCGGACAGCGACGAGATCCCCGGAAGATTGTGCCAAAGCCGCGTGATGGATGCCTCCGGTGGCGTGAAAAAGCTGGGATGCCTGCTGCAAAGAAGCCATGGCTCTAAAACAGGCTTCCGGGGACACGGTCCAGGTGCCGATGATCTTCCGGGCGGTGCGGGCGTCGTTGAAAAAATAAAATGAAGTCCGCCCCCGGCCGCAGCAACTGGTGAGGATCCGTTTACCGAACATCCTCCGGGCGGGTGTCGACAGCTTGGGCAGTGACGCCCACACGATGCCGTCCGAGGCGTCCATGGTGAGAGATTGAATGTCTTCCGGGCCCCGGATTAGCCCTTCCGAGGCGAGAAAGCCGATAATAAGCTCCTCCACACAGTCGGGGGTGCAGACCAGGGTCACGAATTCCTCGTCGTTCACATAGAGGGTGAGCGGTGTTTCCACCGCCACCGTATCGTCGAACTCTTGGACGTGATCGAGAGTGATTTTTTTGGCTTTATACGAGCGGACGTTTGCCGCCATGAAGATCTCCTCGCTTTAGATTCCCAGCACGCCGGCGTGCGGACCTCTCTGTTCACGCCAAGCGGCCGGAGCTGTTTGGTTGACTCCGTTCTTAGAATAATGCTACATTGTTTTTGCGGGGGATGAAAGGATGGAGGAGTCGCGGCGGGATCGCGAGCAAGCGTTCGCGAATTTGGTGCGGGCCTATCGGAAAAACCATATCGGCAAGGGGCCGGAAAAGATCAAGGTGACCTTTTTTGGAAACTGGGCCATCGCCCACATGGCCGGGAGCCTCAGCCCGGTTGAGCGATTTATTGCGCGCACCGATCAGGGACGGATGATGATTTGGCAGGCGAGAACGCACATGATTAAAGAATTATACCAACAAACGCGTCCCGTGGACATGGAGGCTTTGGTGGGTGCGAATTTTGTAAAATTGTTCACCGATATTGACGTCGATCAGGATGAGGTGGTTTCAGTATTCGTTTTTGATCGGCCTATCGATGGAGGGACCCGGATGAATGAATTATAGGTCACGGGTTGGATCAGCAAACAAGGGTATACCGGTTGGAACACGGTACCGAAGGAGTGCTGGTGACTAACCATCGCGATGAATCGGAATATGGCTGAGGTGCATGGGGAGTGTACCGGCCGACAGCCGATCGTTGCGATGGTTTTTTGATGGGTCAAAGGGGGACGAGACAATGGCAGAGCGGGCGGATGGGATCACCCGGGAGGTTTCGGGGGTGGTCGTTCACGTGAACGGGGAGGTGCGACGGGGTCGTCTGGACCGGACGGTGCTGGAGGTTCTGTTGGAGCAGGGGGAGGAGATCCCCCATGTGTGTTATCACCCGAGCCTGGGTCCCATTCAGACCTGTGACACCTGTCTGGTGGAGATCGATGGCGAATTGGTCCGTTCCTGCGGTGTCAAGGTGACTGAGGGGATGCGGATCGACACCCGGTCGGAACGGGTGCGCCTGGCGAGGCTCGAAGCGATGGATCGCATCCTTGTGAACCACGAGTTGTACTGCACGGTGTGCGACAACAACAACGGCAACTGTGTCGTGCACAATACGGTGAAACAACTGGGGGTACAGCATCAGCGCGAACCCTTTTCCCCCAAACCTTACGAAGTGGATGCATCGAATCCCTTTTACCGGTATGACCCCAACCAATGCATTCTGTGCGGCCGATGTGTCGAAGCATGTCAGAATCTCCAGGTCAACGAAACCCTCTCTATCGACTGGAGCCTGGAGCGTCCCCGGGTGGTGTGGGACGGAGGCGTACCCATCGACCAATCCTCCTGTGTATCTTGCGGGCACTGCGTCACCGTTTGTCCGTGCAATGCGCTCATGGAAAAATCCATGCTCGGCCAGGCCGGGGTGATGACGGGGCTGAAGCCCGGCGTTCTGCGGGAGATGATCGAGGTCACCAAAGAGGTGGAACCGGGATACGGGCCGATTCTCGCCCTCTCGGACGCCGAGGCGGCGGTGCGCAGTCAAGGCATCAAACGCACGAAAACGGTGTGCACCTATTGTGGCGTGGGATGCAGTTTTGAAGTGTGGACCAAGGGCCGTCATATTCTCAAAATCGAACCGACTCCCGAGGCGCCAGCCAATGGGATTTCTACCTGTGTCAAAGGGAAGTTCGGCTGGGGACACATCAACAGCCCAGACCGCCTGACCAGGCCCCTGCTTCGCCGGGATGGGGTTTTTGTGGAAGTCTCCTGGGAGGAAGCCCTGGAGGCTGTCGCCCGGGGGTTGGGAGCGGTACGGGAGAAGTACGGGCCGGATGCTCTCGGGTTTATCGCTTCGTCCAAATGCACCAACGAAGAGGCGTACCTGATGCAAAAGTTGGCCCGAGCTGTCGTGGGGACGAACAATGTGGACAACTGCTCTCGATATTGTCAGTCTCCTGCCACCCAGGGGCTGTTCCGCACCGTGGGCTACGGCGGGGACTCCGGGTCGATCGCCGACATTGCCGCCGCGGATTTGGTGATCATCATCGGGTCCAATACCGCGGAATCTCACCCGGTTTTGGCGACCCGGGTCAAACGGGCGCAGAAACTCCGCGGTCAAAAGGTGATCGTCGCCGATCTGCGCCGGCACGAGATGGCCAGGCGGGCGGACTTGTTTTTGCACCCCGCCCCGGGGACGGACTTTGTCTGGCTGGCGGCGGTGACCAAATACATCATCGACCAGGGGTGGGAGGATAAGGAGTTTCTGGCCAAACGGGTGAAGGGCTGGCCGGAGTATGTGGAGAGTCTCAAGGATTTCACCCTCACCCGGGCGGCGGCGGTGACGGGGATCTCCGAGGCGGATCTCACCCGGGCGGCACAGATGGTTCATGAGGCGAAAAAGGTGTGTGTCCTGTGGGCGATGGGCGTCACCCAGCACTGCGGAGGGAGCGATACCAGTACGGCAATTTCCAATCTCCTGCTCGTTACGGGCAACTACGGCCGCCCGGGCACCGGGGCTTATCCCCTGCGGGGGCACAACAACGTGCAGGGAACCAGCGATTTTGGCGCCATGCCGGCCTACTATCCCGGCTATGAGCGGGCTGAGGATCCGGCGGTGCGCCAGCGTTACGAGGTGGCCTGGGGCGTCAAGCTGCCGGAGAAGCCGGGCCTGGATAATCACGAGATGGTGGATGCGATCCACGCCGGAGATCTCCGGGCGATGTACATTATTGGCGAAGATATGAGTTTGGTGGACGCCAATGCCCATTATGTCCAAGCGGCGTTTGCGAAGTTGGACTTCATGGTGGTCCAGGATATGTTTCTTTCGCGCACGGCAGAGTTTGCGGACGTGGTACTGCCGGCCGCCCCGAGTTTGGAGAAAGAAGGCACTTTCACCAACACCGAGCGGCGCATTCAGCGACTGTACCGGGCGTTGGAACCCCTCGGCGAATCCAAACCGGACTGGGAGATCATCCAGGCGGTGGCGAATCGACTGGGAGCGAATTGGCGGTACGAGCACCCGGGGGAGATCATGGCCGAGGCGGCGAGGTTGGCGCCTCTCTTTGCCGGGGTGCGGTACGACCGGCTGGAGGGATTCCGCAGCTTGCAGTGGCCCGTGGCCGAGGACGGCACCGACTCACCGCTGCTGTATGCAGAAAGGTTTGCTTTCCCGGACGGGCAGGCGAGGCTCTATCCGATGGAGTGGGTACCGCCTGTGACAATGCCGGAGGAATACGACCTTCACTTGAACAACGGAAGGCTCCTTGAACATTTTCACGAAGGAAACATGACCTACCGCACCGAGGGACTGCGGCACAAAGTGCCCGGGGCCTTCGTGGAGATTTCCCGGGAGTTGGCCGAGGAGCGGGGGATCGAGTCCGGGGCACTGGTGAAACTCATCTCTCCTTTCGGGGAGGTGGTGATCCGGGTGCTGGTGACCGACCGGGTGAGGGGTCGGGAGCTGTATTTGCCCATGAATACGGCCACTGAAGCCGCCGTGAACTATGTCACCGGCTCCCATACCGACCGGGTGACTCATACCCCGGCGTACAAAGAGATTCAGGTGCGGATGGAAATTTTGGAAAAATCGGGTCCGACGCCGCTGCCGATCCACAACCCGCGGTTTCATGAGCCTACGCCGAGATCCGGCGTGGAAGTTGAGGAAAAATGGCGGCGCCGGGATTACGTGTTTCCGGGGAAGGGGGAGGGCGGACGTGGCTGAGCCGATCCGCATGGTGAAACGGTCTGTCGGGGGCGGGGAGCAACCGGCCGCTCCGGGATGGCAGGAGATGGCGGCCAAATACGCGCCGGCGTTGGAGGAGACCTTGGAGCTACTGGCCGTGTTGCGTGAAAAAGGGATCCTGCGCACTTTGCGGGATGTGGCGGCATCTGGGGAAGAGGTCCTGGAGATCCTGGTCCATCAGGTGAACACCCAAGGCGGAAAGCGGTTGTTAAAAAATGCGGTGGCTTTAGGAGAGGTATTGGCGTCGGTGGACTTGCAAGGAGCGGCGGAAACGGCCAAGATCGTTGCAGAGGGGTTGCGTCAGCCCGCCGGGGCCCGGGAATGGGAGCACCGGCCGCCGGGGATGATGGATCTGTTCCGGGCGATTCGGGATCCGGATGTGGCGGCCGGTCTGCTGATCCTTCTTCGGGCGGCGAAGGTCATCGGTGCCGCAGCCCGGGGGGCGGAGGCCGGGACGGCTCCCCGCCCATAGGCGGCCCTGTCAAGTCAGATGTCTTTTCGAACCGGAAAGGAGATCTCATCATGCCGAAATTAGAACCCATCGATTTTGCCGACGCGAGACGCCTGTGTTTCGAACGCGTGACACCCTTGGACCGGGTGCGAATCCCCCTGGGACAATCCGCCGGTGAGGTTCTTGCCCGGTCAGTGGAGTTGCCCGAGGACGTGCCCCCCTTTGACCGATCGGTGATCGATGGGTTTGCCGTCCGGTCGGTGGACTGTTCCCAGGCGAAGGCGAACGAACCCGCCGTACTGTCGGTGGTGGATGAGGTGGCGGCGGGGGGCTGGCCCTCCCGAAGCTTGGGGCCGGGTCAGGCAGTGCGAACCATGACCGGGGCGCCGGTGGCACCCGGGGCGGATGCGGTCATTCCCATTGAGGATGTCCGTTTTCCCGAAGGCTCCAGGGGTTTAGTAGGAGAACGCATCGAGGTGATCGCCCCGGTTCCCGTCGGAGAATCGATCCAGCGCCGGGGGGAAGATTTATCCCGGGGATCTGCGCCGGTGGAAGCCGGTCGCCGGATCGGTCCGGCGGAGGCGGCGGTGCTTGCCACGGCCGGGGTCGAAGAGGTGGAGGTGTGCCGTGCACCTCGGGTGGCGCTGTTTTCCACCGGGGACGAGTTGGTGAGCGGTCCCGGGCCTCTCACCCCGGGGAAAATCCGCAACAGCAATGGCCCGATGCTCCTGGCAATGACGCGGTTGGCCGGGGCGGATGCCCGGGATCTGGGACGCCTGCCGGATCTCCCGGACAAAGTGATCGAGGCGGTGGCGGGGGTCTTGGAGTGGGCCGATGTGGTGGTGACGACCGGAGCGGTGTCTGTGGGGGATTACGATGTGGTGCCCGGGGCCATGGAAGAACTCGGGATGGACATTTTATTCCAAAGGGTTCGGATCCGTCCCGGAAAACCTGTGACGGTTGCGGTGAAGGGCAACAAAATGTGGTTTGCCCTCCCCGGCAACCCGGCTTCTGCCTTTGTCACCGGCCACCTGTTCCTGCTCCCGTCTCTGCGCCTCATGCGCGGCTATACGGGGTGGGATTTGTCGAAAACTGAGGCGGAACTCCGGGGCCGACCCGGCGGTGAACCCGGGCCTTCCGTTCGATTTTGGAGGGCCCGGGCGTGGATCGAAGACGGCCGAGTGGTGGCGGATGCTGACCGGGAACAATCGTCTTCCGCCCTCTCCAGTTTTGTGGGTGCGAACGCCGTGGTGGAAGTTCCGCCTTTCGCCGATCCTGCCGTAGGGGATCGGGTCACAGTCTGGTGGCTAAATCCCCTGGTACCCTGATGGCGAGACCCATGGCTTCCACTACGGGTTTTGTGCACCACTGCGCCGCATATACTCCTCGTAATCTCTTGGGGTGTTGAGATTCACCCAGCTTCTTCGTGTTGCTGGAAGAACCTGGGCGGGCCCCAGGGCGTCGAGCCATCCTCTGGCGGAGGCCCGGGGCCCAGCCTTTGTTAGAACTTTCCTGGCCGCCCGCAACGCCGATTCCCGCCGGTAGAGTCCGTGAAAGGGCTCACCAGCCACATATATCCCGGCCAAGGGGGCGTCCGGCGAAGGGGTGGCGGCGATCTCCATCATTTCCGCCAAAAGCGCCGTATCCAGATTGGGGATGTCGCAACTTAGTAGCGCCATCCATTCGGAACGCACGGCGGCAGCCCCGGAAGCGATCCCCATCACGGGTCCCCGCCAGGCTTCGGCATCAAAAACAAAGGACGCCCAGGGAACCAAGGATTGATAACGCCCGATCCGGGCGGGAGGACCGGCGGGCGGGAGCACGATGACACAAGGCCAGCCAAGGGCCCGGACTTGCTCGGCCAGGTGTACGATCAGGGGCCGATTGCCAACCGGCAAGAGCGCCTTGTCTACCCCCATTCGAGAACTGCGGCCCCCTGCGAGCAAGACCGCCCAGGGCCGGAGCGTGCCTTTGTGCACGGTCATTCCCTCCGTTCCTTTGCCTCGCATTGTAGCGGCCCCATCCTTGGTGCACAAGCCCCCCTTCGGAGCATTTCCTGTCATGTCTCCTTTTTGCCCATGGGCGGATTTAGTATAAATTTTCCATGAAAAGGTCATGATACCAATGATGAGACTGCCGAAGGGGGGATGAGTTGTGGATCCGATGACCCAGTGTCCGCGCTGCCAATGTCGGGATGTGGGGCGAATCGGCACCCATCAGTACTACTGTTGGAGTTGCTGCACGGAGATGGTGGTGACGGACACGGAAGTGCAGATGTTTGAAGTGGCCGAAGACGGCAGCCTATTAGAAGTTGGACGGGTGGAAACCGCCGGTTGACTTTTCCCCCACCTCCCGGTAAATAAAGGGGAGGGGGCGTGGAACGTGAAGAAGCTCGTCTTATTTTTGCGGCTGGTGAAATTCGAACATACGATATTCGCTCTCCCCTACGCTTACCTGGGAATGATCCTGGCTGCCTATGACCACACCCGAGGCCTCCCCACCTGGGGGCAAGTGTTTTGGGTCACGGTGGCGATGGTCGGAGCCCGGAGCGCGGCCATGGGGTTGAATCGGGTGATCGACCGGGCCATCGACGCTCGAAATCCGCGCACAGCCCAGCGGGAGTTGCCCCGGGGACTCCTGTCGACGCTGGAAGTTTGGGTGTTTATCATCGTTTCCCTGGCGGTGCTCGGCGTGGCCGCATGGAAATTGAACCCTCTGTGCGTGGAACTGTTGCCGGTGGCCGTGGTGATTCTCGTAGTGTACTCGTACACCAAGCGATTCACCTGGATGAGCCACTTCGTTCTCGGCATTGCAGATGGTCTGGCACCCCTTGGCGGGTGGCTCGCGGTCTCTGGACAGTTCGATCTGCCCGCGGTGGTGCTGGCGGCGGCGGTGGCGACGTGGATTGCCGCCTTTGACATCATCTACGCCTGCCAGGATGTGGATTTCGATCGGGACAATGGCCTACACTCGGTGCCAGTCCGGTTCGGTATCCGGAGGGGTTTGTGGATTTCCCGGGGTTTAGACGTTGTATCGGTGGCTTTGTTTTTGAGCCTTCTGATCTGGGTGCCCCTTGGGTGGCTCTACGCCGTGGGAATCGCCATGGTGGCCCTGCTTCTGATTTACGAGCATCGGCTGGTATCCCCCGAGGATATGACTCACATCGAAAAAGCCTTTTTCACCGTCAACAGTTATGTGGCCATGGTAGCCTTTGTTTTTACGGCGGGGGACGTACTGTGGCATGTTTTTCGGTGATAGCCCCTTGGGATCGATGGGCGGCGCTGGGCGTTAGGCAGGGGCTGCTGATCTCGGCGGTGACCCGGGCGGCGGGTGCCAGTCCCGAGATCGGGGTGGACATGGGTGATCCGGGCGACGCATAATATGGTGGTGCGGATGGGGTAGGTGTCCGGCCTGACTGATGGTTTTGCTTGGGGAGCAGGGGAGGGTGAGGCCGTGGGCAAGTGGACCCAGCGAGAGCTCCTCCAAACCGCCACCTTGATTTTGGTCGTTCTGGCTTGCGTATATATGGTGATCCAGCTGCGTCCGGTCTGGGATTGGGCTTTGGGTTTGATCGGATCGGTGGCGACTCCTTTTGTGGTGGCCTTGATCATTTCCTATCTTTTGAACCCCGTTGTCGAGGCCCTGGTGAAACGCAGGGTTCCCCGGGGTATCAGTATACTCATCATTTATGCCATCTTTTTGTTAATCAGTGCAGTGGCGGCAGTGCAGGGCATCCCCGCCTTGGTGGAACAGGTCAAAGCCTTGGCCGCCAACCTGCCGGAAACGGTCAACCGCATCGATCAATGGCTGAATGAGCTGGCCCGGCAGACCCGATATTTACCTGACGGCATCCAGCAGGCGGTGGAAAATCACCTGAACCAGATGGAGCGATGGACGGGACGGTTTCTCGGCCAGGTGGTCGCCTCCTTGGGGGCCACGGTGGGCCAGTTGCTCAGCGCCTTTGTCGTGCCCTTCCTGGTGTTTTATCTTCTTAAAGATCTTAAAATGGTCGAGCGCGTGGTGCTCAGTCTAGCTCCCCGGGAACAACGGGATTCCTGGAAAAAGCTGTTGCAAGAAATCGACGATGCTCTGGGTCGGTACGTGCGCGGGCAGCTTTTGGTGATGGCTCTGGTGGGCGTACTGACCTATGCGGGTTATTTGATCATCGGCCTCCCCTTTTCTCTACTTATGGCCTCGATTGTGGCCGTGGCGAACATCATCCCGTACGTCGGGCCCTTTATCGGCCTTGCCCCGGCCGCTCTGATCGGCTTGACCATTTCGCCGGCCATGGCTCTGAAGGTGCTCCTGGTCAACCTGATCGTGCAGCAGATCGAGAGCAATCTTATTTCCCCGACGGTGGTGGGGCGCTCTTTAGACATCCACCCCTTGGCGATTATTTTTGCATTGCTTCTGGGAGGACAATTGGCCGGTATTGCGGGGATGGTGTTCGCCGTCCCGGTTTTAGCGGTGCTTCGGGTGATTGGGCAGCATTGGTCATCTTTTCGCAAAGGGCCCGTTTGACAGTCCTTTTTATCTGTGAGTATAATGGCTATAACTGTAACCGGACCATGCAGGGATGGAGAAGAGTAGGGCGATTCCGCGTCCCAGAGAGAGGGCCCCGAGGCTGGAAGGGTTCTCGACGGCGGGCGTCCGAAGGCCGCTCCGAAGGAACCCTGCCGGCGGGCGACCGTTATCTCGCGAGTGAGGGACTCCCGGCCCTGCCGGGGGTAATCAGGGTGGTACCGCGTGAGTCAAACTCTCGTCCCTGGAGGGGCGGGGGTTTTTTTATGGGAGGTTGAAGGCGTGAAGGGCGCAGAGATTCGAAAGAAATTCCTGGAGTTCTTCGCATCTAAAGATCATGACGTCTATCCCAGCGCCAGTCTCGTCCCGGTGGACGATCCGTCGCTGTTGTGGGTCAACGCAGGTATGGCGCCGTTGAAGCCTTTTTTCGACGGGCGCAAAGTGCCGCCGAATCCGCGCATCGCCAGTTCTCAGAAGTGCATTCGAACCAACGACATTGAGAATGTGGGGAAGACGGCCCGGCATCAGACCTTTTTCGAGATGTTGGGGAACTTCTCCATCGGGGACTATTTTAAGAAAGAGGCCATCGACTGGGCCTGGGAGTTCCTCACCGAGCACATGGGTCTGGATCCCGAGCGCCTGTCGGTGACGATTCATCCCGAAGATGACGAGGCTTACGAGCTGTGGCACCGGCGGATTGGGGTGCCCGCCCACCGGATTTTCCGGATGGAGGACAACTTTTGGGAAATCGGGGAGGGCCCCAGCGGGCCATGCTCCGAGATTTTCTACGATCGGGGAGAAAATCGGGGCTGTGGGCGGCCGGAGTGCAACGTCGGTTGTGAGTGCGACCGCTTCCTGGAGATTTGGAACCTGGTGTTTACGCAGTTCAATCACAATCCCGACGGCACGTATACGCCGCTTCCAAAGAAGAACATCGACACGGGAATGGGCCTGGAGCGAATGGCGTCCGTCATGCAGGATGTGGACAGCAACTTTGACACCGATCTGTTCCGCCCCATCATCGAAGCGGCTGCCGAGGCGGCTGGAGTCCAGTACGGCCGAAAAACCCAGTGGGATGTCGCCCTCAAAGTGATCGCCGACCACATTCGGACGGCGGTTTTCGCCGTGGGGGACGGGGTTCTGCCCGGCAACGAAGGGCGGAGCTATGTTATCCGCCGGCTCTTGAGGCGGGCGGTGCGATACGGGCGGAACCTGGGGTTCGACCGTCCATTCTTGTACCGGTTGGTGCCGGTGGTCGGGGAGGTTATGGGGGAAGCGTATCCCGAGATCGTAGAAAAAGGGGATTTTATCGTACGGGCGGTCAAAGCGGAAGAGGAGCGGTTTCTGGAAACTCTGGCCGAAGGCGAGCAGGTGCTGGAAGACTATATCGAAAAGGTGCGGTCGGCGGGTCGGACGACCCTAGCCGGGGAAGACGCTTTCCGGCTTTATGACACTTTCGGCTTCCCCATCGATCTCACCAAGGAGATTGCCAGCGAGCAAGGGATCGACGTGGATGAAGAGGGGTTCGCCCAGGCTTTGGAGGCTCAGAGAGAGCGGGCCCGGGCGGCTCGGCAGGACGTGGAGAGCATGCAGTCCAAGCGAGGGGTGTTGGTGGATCTTGAGGCCCCGAGTCGCTTTGTCGGCTATGACGTATTGGAGACCCAAACCCGGGTCGAGGTGCTGGTGGTGGATGACCGGGTGGTGGAGCGGGTATCCGAAGGCGACCAGTGTTTGATCGTGTTGAATGAGACGCCCTTTTACGCCGAGAGCGGCGGCCAGGTGGCCGATCGGGGCACCATCGAAACCGCCACTGCCCGGCTGGAGGTGGAAGATGTGCAAAAGGCCCCCCGGGGGCAGCACGTGCACCGGTGCCGGGTGGTGAGGGGCACGGTGACGGCCGGGGAAGTGGTGCGGGCTCGGGTGGATCGCCGCTACCGGGAGGATATCATCAAGAACCACACCGCTACCCATCTGTTGCACAAAGCCCTGCGGGAGGTGCTCGGGGAGCACGTGGCCCAGGCGGGATCCCTGGTGGCGGACAGCCGGCTGCGTTTTGACTTCTCTCATTATGGCCCTCTGGCGCCGGAAGAGCTGGAGGCGGTGGAACGGGTCGTGAATGAGGAGATCTGGCGCAATGAACCCGTGGACATTCGGGAGATGCCCCTGGATGAAGCCAAAGCCATGGGAGCGATGGCACTGTTTGGAGAAAAATACGGTGAGCGGGTCCGGGTGGTCAAAGCGGGGGATTTCAGCATTGAACTGTGCGGAGGGTGCCACGTCCGCCGGACGAGTGAGATCGGGGTATTCAAAATTGTTTCGGAAACGGGGATCGGTTCGGGAGTGCGGCGGATTGAGGCAGTGACGGGTCGCCACGCCTACGCATTTCTGGATTCGCGCCTGAAGGGGTTGGATCGGGCCGCGTCCCTCCTGCGAGTGGCCCCGGCGGATGTACCGGATAAGTTAGAGCAAGTCCTCGGGGACATGAAAGAGACGGAGCGCGAGCTGGAGTCTTGGCGGGACCGCTGGATCCGCGGCCAGGCTCTGCGGCTGGCGGATCGCGTGACTGACATCCAGGGGGTGCCCGTTGTTGCCGAGGTTGTGGAGGGCGCGACTCCAGACCAGATGAGGCGAATGGTGGACGTGCTGCGGGAGACGATCCACTCCGGAGTCGTGGTGCTCGGGTCCAAACAAGAAGACAAGGTCATGTTCGTGGCGGCGGTATCCCCGGATTGGGTGGCGAAGGGTCTCCACGCCGGACAGTTGGTGAAAGAGGTGGCCGCTGCGGCCGGGGGCGGCGGTGGCGGGAAGCCTGACCTCGCCCAAGCGGGCGGGCGACATCCGGAGAAATTGGCAGAGGCACTTTCCCGGGTGCCGGGGTGGGTGATGCGCCAACGAGGGGCCGGGGTGTCATAACCCGGGAGTCCTCGGGGCTCTGCCGGCCCCCAACCGGGGGGCGGCAAGCGGCTTTATGGCGGAAAAGGGAAAAAAATGATCACCGCAAAAGGAGTCTGCGGCTTTTGAGGCGAATAGAGTAGTTACGAAGAATGGTACACTACGGGGTAAGGAGGGGAGCGCATGCATTCCTCCATGGACGAAACGATGCACTTTAACGTGCAGAAAGACGGATCTTCCGCGGTCCGAGAGGCATTGTTGACGGCGTATGATGCCTTAAAAGAGAAGGGTTACAATCCTCTTCATCAGTTGGTGGGGTATCTATTGTCCGGGGATCCGGCTTACATCACCAGTCACCGCGACGCCAGAAACCGCATCCGCCGGTTGGAAAGAGACGAGTTGTTGGAAGAGTTGGTGCGGACCTATCTGGCGGTGCATCGTCCGGAATGAGCCGGATTCTGGGGCTGGACGTCGGACGGGTGCGCATCGGCGTGGCGGTGAGTGATCCTTTGGGACTCGTGGCGCAGGGGCTCGAAGTTCTGGCCGTGGACGACGAGGAGTCTGCCTTGGCTCGTATCGAACGGTTGATCGCCGAGTGGGGCGTCGAGCGGGTCGTGGTGGGATTGCCCCGGAACATGGACAATTCCCTGGGGGCCCAAGGCCGCTATACGGAGGAATTCGCGGAAAAACTCCGCCATCGCGTGCGGGTTCCCGTCGATCTGTGGGACGAGCGTCTGACCACCGTCGTGGCCGAGAAGACTTTAATTGGTGCGGGGTTGCGAAGGGCCAGGCGCAAGAAAGTCGTGGACCAGGTGGCGGCGACGGTGTTACTCCAAAGCTATCTGGACGCTCATCCAGATGAAGGGGGATCAGGATATGGCTTCAGAAGACCGGGAGGACAGAGTGGTGTTGACGGATGAAGAGGGTGGGGAGCACCCGTTTCGGGTTATTGATGTGATCGAGGTGGAAGGGAAGATCTACGCGATTCTCTTGCCTGATGCCGGGGATGTGGACGAGGCTGGCGTGGAAGAAGCTGTAATTTTTCGGGTGGAGGAAGACGAGAACGGCGAAGAAGTGCTCTACGACATCGAAGATGACGACGAATGGGAGCGGGTGGCGGAGGCCTACAGCCAGATGGCCGAGGAGGAATAAAGGGGATCGGACCGGGGAATTTCCCGGGAAAAGTTCGGGGCGAACCAGGGCGCGCACAATGAGGGTGCGCCTATCGTTTTGATCCAGGAGTGCCGGCGGTCGCGCGAATGGTTGAGTCGGTAACTGCAGAGATGGGTGATGGCCATGAATTCGTTGGAATGATTGAAATTTTTCGGTCCTCGGCATCGTATGTGCGTCTCGTGTTGGAACGTGTTCAGAAGTATTACGCCGATCGACTTCTTGCCTTTGCGATCTACGGATCTTATGCCCGAAGGGAGAACCGGATGAATTCGGATTTGGATTTACTGATCGTGCTTCGGGAGGCCTCGATCCGTCGGGAGCGAATTGAGGAGTTTATTACGGAGGTCGAGATGTTCTGTGAGTCTGAAGCCCAGGAATTGTATGAACAGGATGTGTGCTGTGTGATCTCTCACCGATGCTGCTCGTCGAGGAGGAAGCTCTCCAGTTTCAGCCGATTTACTCAGATATGGCGGAAAGTTGTGTCATCATTCTCGATCGTGAAGGGCTTCTTCAGCGCATTTTGGTTTCAGTTCAGCGTTTGTTGCACGAAACCCATGCGCGGAAAGTCCGGCTTAACAATACGTGGGAGTGGCAGTATGAAAAATTCTTGGGGGGGACGGGGCTATAAAACGTGATGAATTGACCCGAGCATATTTGCAAAAAGCGGGGGTACGGCTCAAGGCGCTCGAGTTTTTTCGGCAACACGGCGCTTATTCCGACGTGGTCCGGGAAGCTCAGGAAATGGTGGAATTGTTGTTAAAAGCGGTCTTAAGGGCAATTGGGGCCGAGGTCCCGAAGGTCCACGATGTCGGCCGTGCACTGGTCATGCATAAAGATCAGCTACCGGCGGAGATCGCGGATAATCTGGATCGCCTACGGCTGATTTCCAAACGGCTGCGGAAGGAAAGGGAGTTGAGTTTTTGCGGAGCCGAGGATTTTGTTCCGACTGAGGAGTACGATGACGCGGACGCCGAGCAGGCTATCAGGGAGGCCGCTTTCGTCTACAAAACCGTCCGGGGGGCTTTTGACGTGGCGGATGACCCCGATACCGATGGACCTTCTCCGCACAAATAAACGAAAATCTCCTCAAACACTGTCCTTTTGTGCAGTTACAGGATGATAGGAGAATCGTTAAGATAAAAGCGCAAGAACCTAAATTTCCTGTTAACGCCGAAAGGAGAGAAGATGAGGATGGGTGTCATGCGTTTGGGGCGGGTCGAAGCGCGGGTGCTCGATTTGGAGAAGAGCATCGACTATTACAGTAATGTGATCGGCCTGCAACTGGTGGCCCGGGAACCAGGAAAGGCCTATTTTAAAGCGTGGGACGAGGAAGACCATCATAGCCTGATTATTACTGAAGCGGATTACCCTGGACTGGAACATATGGGATTCAAAGTTCGTTACCAGGAAGACTTGGATACTTTCGAGAAGGCCATTGAACAGTACGGAATTCGCGTGAATCGCGTGTCGAACCGCCATCGGATCGGGGAAGGGGAAGCCATTCGATTTACTCTTCCGACCGGTCAGGTGATGGAGCTCTATCATGAGATTGAACGGATCGGCAATGGTTTGAAGCTGAACCCTGATCCCAAGCCGGAGAATCTCAAAGGGATTGCCCCGCCTTACCTGGACCATCTCCTCATTGCCGGGGAAGATGTCCCGGCCACTACCGACCTGCTCATGAAAGTGATGGATTTTCATATGAGTGAACGGGTCATCCTTCACGGTGACGAGCTGTTCGCGGTGTGGCTGTTCCGCACGAATACTCCCCACGATATTGCCATTATCAAAGGTCCCAATGGAAAGCTACATCACTTTGCCTTCGGGCTTTCGAGTTGGGAGGATGTGCTTCATGCCGCTGACTGCCTCGCGAAAAATGAGGTGGTATTGGATGAGGGGCCGACCCGGCATGGCATCACCCGGGGCCTGACCATCTATTTCTTCGATCCGTCTGGCAACCGCAATGAAGTGTTCAGTGGCGGTTATATCCCCGGCGAAGATTTTACACCGGTGACTTGGACCGAAGAGCGGCTACCCCGGGGCATTTTCTATCACAAAGGGGAAATCACGGAGCGGTTCACAGGGGTATTCACCTAATGACCTGCATTTATCGGCGAGGTTAAACGGATGGCTAACGAATATCGGATTTTTGTCGCGAACAAAAGCCGGGAGTATCTTTGCCGATATGGACAGAATATTCTTTCTTCATCCATCGAACAGGGCGTTCGTGTGATTAAACGCGGATGCCTGGGGGGTGGTTGTGGATTCTGTAAAATTCGGGTGGAGGCGGGGCAGTACGAGCTCGGAAAGGTTTCAATCAAAGCTCTGCCGGCGGAAGAGAGAAAAGAGGGCTTTGTACTCGCATGTAAAACCGTTCCTTTGTCCGATCTGGTTATTCGCGTCTCGGGGGACTAAAAGTCGGCGACATGGGGAGGTTGAATGCCATTGAGTGCGCGGGTCAAACGGGTGGAACCGGTCCGGGAGCGACCCTGGGATTGGGCGACGAAAAACGAGTACGAGGAAGTGACCGTGCGGATCCAGCCATATCTGCACGGCCACTATCGGCACAAATACCGCAAGACGGAATACGACATCTATGATCCCCGATATACCCGGCTGCGGTCAAGCAACTGGGACGCTTTCCGGGATCCTAAGCGGTTCTGGTACTATCCTTACACACTGAACCGCAAACGGATGGCAGACGATGTAGAGAGCCTTTTTGATCGCGCGCTGAAGCTCGGGCTTCAGGATCACGTGGCCGACTCGTGGCGGCGATTCAGCGAGGAGTTTTATATTCCGTTGCGGCATTACGAGTACGCAGGGGCGGTTCAGCTCCAGCACGTCGTGCGTTACGCGATGGGAGGGCCCATTGAACAAGTCGCCACGTACACGGCCTTCGATAAACAAGGTCGCGCCCAGTGGTTGAGCGCCTGGGGGTTAGATTTTCCCGGGGGCGGGGGCAGTGCCGCGCTGGAGCATGGAAAGGAGTTGTGGCTTGACGATCCTGCGTTTCAAGGTTTGAGAGAGTATATGGAACAGGTCTTGACCACCGAGGATTGGGGAGAAGTATTGACCGCCCTTCATCTTGCGGTGGAGCCTCTCGTCGATGGGATTCTGTACGATGGCCTAAATGCTGTTGCTTTGGCACATGGTGACGTGGTTCTTCCTGAGCTGTCTTTGATCTGTCAGGAGCAGATCAAATGGCAGGAGCAATGGAGCCAAGCGTTCTTTACATGGATCACCGAAGATCCGGCGTGCAGCCGTTGGGAATACCTCAAGGCACTGGGTTACGAAAATTGGCCGGGCGATTATCGCTGGGGAAAAACGCTCAGTGACCCACGGGAAACTCCCGAAGAGGAGTTGACAAATCGAGAAGTGGTGGCAGAATGGCTCAGCTTGTGGCTGCCCCGGGCTCTTGAGGCGGTGCGTGGGCTTCAGCCTGTGTTTGATCGGCACGGGATTCCTTTTTCGGTGGCATCATCGGTGGAGCGGACGGTGGATCAAGCTATTCGCCCACTTGTGCGGGCGATGGGAATTGAATCGCTGCCGACGTTGGGAGGTGAACAGCATGTCGAATGAAGCCTATGTGGGGATGGATCTGGACAAAAACGGAGGCCTTTTGATCGACGCGATCCTTGAAGCCCTTCGGGAGGACAATCCTCGAATTGAAACGGTGGATTTTAACATTTACGTGAAGGTGAAATCGCCCCGAGAGATGGTCCTGAAAAGGGAAACGGTGGAAGAGAAACTGGGCCGGGACTGGGATATCAATGAGCTCCAGGTCTACATGTCCTCTTACTTTGGTTTTATTGAGGAGTGGGACGACGACCACCTGCTGATTCGCTGGAACGGCTGAAATCTAGTAGAAAATGGGGATGGAGAGGAGGCGCCGGGTATGGCAAAATTGGGGACAACCGGGAGGTATCGCGCCCTGACCCGGGATCTGATGTGGGATCCGAAAAGTGTGGATTGGAAACAGGTCTACCCACTGGTGGAGGCGGAGGGGATTATCCTCAAGGATCCTAGCCGCTGGGAGGACCCCTTCCGGATGACGTTTAATCAGTATGTGAAGATTCAAGCCGAGAAAGAGCATCTGCATCACGCCATCCGCCACGCCTTTGAGGCCCATCATGGGCATGCTCGGGTGGTGGATAGCAGATGGTTCGAGGGAGTGAAGGCTTTTGCAGTAGCGGTGCAACCCGCCGAATACCAGGCCCACCGGCTGATGGCGTACATCGGCCGCAACATTCCTGTGGAGGCGATCCGGTTTGCCACATTCAACCAAGCGCTGGACGAACTCCGCCACGCTCAGATCGAAATCAAGCACTATGCGTATCTCAGCCGCTACTACGACGGTTTCCATGCATACGCCAAAACGAACGAGAATTTGTGGTTCAACACCGTTCCAAAATCCTTTTTTGACGATGCCCTGACGGCCGGTCCTTTCGAGGCTCTCATTGCCATTGCTTTCTCCTTTGAATACGTTTTTACGAATATTCTATTCCTCCCTTTTGCAGCTTCGGCGGCGGCAGTGGGGGATGAACACTTTGCTTCTGTGGGCAAGAGCGTTCAATCAGATGAGTCCCGGCACATGGCCCTGGGGATGTCTGCCATGAAAATGTTGCTGGAGGAAGATGACCGCAATGTCCCCATTGTTCAGCGCTACCTGGACAAATGGTACTGGCGGGCGTACCGGTTGTTCTCAGTGGTGGCGACCTTGGTGGATTACTATCCTCGGGTTCGGCCGATTTCTTGGAAAAAGGCCTTTGAAATGTACGTGGAGGAACAGGTGCTGCATGGTTTGTTTAAAGACCTTGAGAAATACGGTATCCGGCCGCCC
Organism: Kyrpidia sp.; assembly: GCF_023512215.1. NCBI lineage: Bacteria > Bacillati > Bacillota > Bacilli > Caryophanales > Alicyclobacillaceae > Kyrpidia > Kyrpidia sp. The sequence continues at coordinate 20,413 of NZ_JAILZZ010000035.1, forward strand.
AGGAATTTTGAGGACAGCATCAAAGAGAAGGAGCACTACTCCCATGTGACCATGCGGATCCTCGACCACGCCAAACAGGTCAACTACTTCCGAGGTTTTAAACTTCAACCTGACGATTATGAGTGGCTTCACAACGAATACCCGAACACCTTTGATCGGTACTATGCTCCATTTTTCCGCAAAATGGACGATCATGTGTTGGCGGTAGCATCGCCGGGGTTGCCGGCCGTTTGTGCCGTGTGCCAGATTCCCACGGAGTTCCCGAATCCGGATAATCCGTCGGAGATGTGGACGCAGTACGCGGAGCACAAAGGGAAGACCTATCAATTCTGCTCACCGGGCTGTAAAACTATATTTCTGGAAGAACCTGAGAAGTATATCCAGTTCTGGTGGCCGGCGGAGTCGTATTTGTCCGGGGAATTCGGGTCGACCTTGGAAGACATGTTTGAGTATTTCGGATTTACTCCCGAAGAGACGAATGAGCATTACTCTTCTCGGGATTATTACCGATGGATCCGCTATCGGGAAGCCTTGGGATTGGACCGTTCGTTCCAGGTGAACGGATAGGAGGGTCGAGTGATGTGGATTGTGTGGGTGAGAGTTCCGTCGGATGATCGGTTTATTACCCATATGGGCCTGACCGTGGAACCCACGGCGACGGGGGAACAGGTGATTCGCCAGGTGGCAGGGATGTGGGGGCTGGACGAGAAGGGATGGTATCGCTTGGTGAGGCTCCGTCCCGATGGTTCCGACGACATCTCTCCGGGTCAGACTTTGCTGGAGAGCGGGGTGCGGGACGGCGACCCGCTGGACCTCTTGGTTTCTTAGACGCGTTGTCTAATTCTGGGGGAGCAGTGAGGCGGTGTGAAGATGAAGGCCCAGTCTCTGGTGTTTGAACACGTGATCGACATTCATCCGCGGACCGGACAGATCACGATGAACGGCCGCCGTATGGCGTTGATGTCCACCGAAGCGTTGGGAATTTTGCGCCGGGACTTGGTCAGTACCCTGGGAATGGACCGGGCAAAGGGGTTTCTCATGCGCTACGGCTGGTCCTGCGGACGAAACGATGCCCGAGCCATACGCAGCCTGTTTGAATGGGAGTCTTTTGAGGAGCTGATTTTGGCTGGGCCGGCTCTTCACACCCTGGAAGGAGTGGTGACCGTCGAACCCGGGGAGATGCGGGTGGATTCGACTGTCGGTGAGGTGTATTTTACTGGAGAATGGCGCCATTCCTTTGAAGCCGAGGAACACATTAGGCACTTTGGCGTCGACGAAGAGCCGGTCTGTTGGAGCTTGGCGGGTTATGCCAGCGGATATTTGACCGAGTTGTTCAACCGTCCGGTGGTGACCTATGAACGAGAATGCCGAGGAAAAGGGGATGCGCGTTGCATTTACGTGGCCAAGACGGTGGATGAGGCCGACGAAGTTCAGATGCGGGATCTCCGGTATTACCAGGCGGAATCCCTGGCTACGGAATTGGACGAGGCTCATCGTAGAATTCGCGCGTTAAACGAGACATTGATGCGTTCGGTGGAACTCCACAAGCAATTGAGCAATCTGGTCATGGAAGGGAAAAGCCTCCGCCAAATTGTAGAGACGATGGCTGGGGCATTCGGCCGCAGTGTGGTGGTGGAGACAAAATCCAGGCGGGTTTTGGCGGCCAGCTTTGTGTGTCCTGAGCATGAGGACACGTACCGGCGCTGGAAGCCGGGAGAACGAGGTGCGGCGATGGACTCTGGCAAAACGGGCCGAGAGAGCTGGACTGTTGACGGCGTTTCGGTGGAGGCGTGTCGGATCACAGCCAACCATGTTCACCTGGGCACCCTGTGTATGTTGGGGAATCCTCCTCTTACTCATGAAGATGAGATGCTGATGGAACGAGCTGTCAACGTCTGCACGTTGCAAATGTTTTATGAACAGCTGTTGACTGAGTCCACATACCAGATGCGAGGCGACTTCTTAGAGGAGATCGTCCGGGGGCGCTATGACTCGGAAACCCTTCGGCGACGGGCCCGCATTCTGGACCTCGACCCGGATACGCCCAGGCGGTTGTTGGCCATCAAGGTTTTGCCCCGGGAGCAATTGGAAGACGTTCGGGACGCATTGCGGGGAGCCTGTCGCGGTGACATCATCTCCCGGAATGGCTATCTGTTCGTTTTTCTCCCGGAGGCCGCCCATGTGCAGGGTGAAGCGGGAATCGGCGATTTTCTCGATAACCTGGTCCGGTTCGTAGAAACGAGGTTCAAGGCGGTTCGCCTGTATATCGGTTGCGGTCGAAGGGCGGAGACGATCACCGATCTGGGAGGAAGCTACCAGGACGCCATCCGGATCGTCGATTTTTTGGAGCTTTCCAGTCCGGGGGAAAGTCGGTTCGGCCTGTACGATCATTTGGCCCCGCTAATGTTTTTACTCCGGGTGGCGGAGCAGGAGGAGGTGTTGGAGTTCTACCAACGGGTGTTGGGTGCCTTGGTGGAATATGACAGAGGTCATCAAGGGGATTTGGTGCAGACATTGCATTCTTACCTGGAGATGACCGGGAATCTCCGCCGGGTGGCCGAGGCGATGCACGTCTCGGTCACGGGCTTAAGGTATCGACTTTCGAAAATCGAAGAAATCTGCGGCGTTGACTTGGATGACGGGACGACGCGATTCAATCTGCAGCTCGCTTTACAAATTCATTATGCCCTTCACATGAGGCGCCGGGATTTCTCGGGTGGCCCGGGTACTCCTCAGTGAACGCATCGGAGAAAGATGGAGGGATGATCCATGGCGCCAACCAAGGAGAGCGTGTCGATGTACCAATTGCGGTTTGAGCCGAGCGGACGGGAGGTCTCGTGCAAAGAAGGGCAAACTCTCCTGGACGCCGCCGTTAGGGCCGGGTTGAATATTCCCTATGGGTGCCGGCACGGGAATTGTTCGGCTTGCAAGGCCAAGGTCCTGGAAGGGGATTACACGTCAATGGACCGGGTTTCGGAGTTTGCCTTGATGGGATTCGAACGGGATCAGGGCTATGTTTTGCTTTGCAGTACCCTGCCGGAAAGCGATTTGGTGGTGGAGATCGAGGAAGAAGATGAAGAGCCCGGTGTACGTTTGTTCACTGTGTATGATTTTTCTGCTGTTGTGGTGGAAAATGAGGCGATGACCCAGGATATCCATCGCCTTCGCCTGCGCTTGGAAGATCCTGTGGATATCCCCTATGCCGCCGGGCAGTTTTTCGAGTTTGAGATTCCGGAGATCGAGGATACCCGAGCTTATTCGGTGGCGGCACCCCACCGGCCTGGAGAAGGGTTGGAATTCCACGTCCGAAGGGTCCCGGGCGGTCGCGGCTCCGGGTACATGACCGCACTGCGTCCCGGGGATCGGGTGACGGGATCGGGACCGTACGGCAAAATGCAGCTGCGGGATCGAAGCAAAGACTTGCTTTTTGTCGCCGGGGGATCCGGGATGGCGCCCATCAAAAGCTTGTTGGAAGAATTGTACAGCGAGCCGGTGGACAGGCAGGTGTGGTTTTTCTACGGCGCCCGAACGGCCCGGGATCTCTATCTGGTGGACCAGTGGCGCCGATGGGAGGAGGAGCGGGCGGGGTTTCACTTTGTCCCGGCGCTCTCCGAACCAGGGCCTGATGAACCCTGGAATGGAGAACGGGGATTTATCGCCGATGTCCTCGCCCGGCACTTTAGCCGATTTGACGGGATGGACGCTTACCTGTGCGGACCGCCGGCGTTGATTCAGACGACGTTAAAGGTCCTCTACCAAGGTGGCCTTCGGAGTTCGAACATTTACTACGATGAGTTTTGACGCAGTGGATGCGGAGGAGCTCCCCGGCGGACGGGAGAGCTTTTTTTGCGGCTTTTTGTTGAGCCATCCGGGGGCATTCCCAACCAGCCGTCCGATCCGGCGGAGTGCAGACTATCGGTGTTCATGGATGGACGCGAACCCTTCATTGCCGGTACAATGGGGCTGGGGAGGACGAGAAATTGGAAATGAATCCAAATGTGTCATCACCGTATGTGTTGCTTGATTTTGTCGACGACCGCGGCCGTTGCCGGCGGTTGTTTTTTTCTGATCCGGCCGAGGTGATTGTGGCCGCCCGGCCCGAAGAGGTCCTGCCGGCCCTCGGGAAAGTGCAACGGGCGGTGCGGGAAGGTCATTGGGTTGCGGGATTGGTTTCCTACGAGGCGGCTTCCGGTTTGGATCCGGCTCTGAAAGTACGTGGTGGACATCAATTGCCCCTCGTGTGGTTTGGGGTGTTCGACAGACCTCCTTCGACACCGGATCGGTCGGGTGTCGTGGGCGAACCTTTTCAGTTGTCTAACTGGAGACTTTCTCTTGCCCGGGAGGTATACGACGAGCGGATCCGACGCATCCGTCGGGCGATCGCCGAAGGGGATACATATCAGATCAATTTCACGATGCGGCTGCGGGCGTTTTTTGAAGGTGACGAGAGGACGCTGTACGAAACACTGCTGAAAAACCACCCAGTGCCCTACGCGGCCTGCCTATGCTTAGGGCGGTTTCGCGTCCTGTCGATGTCGCCGGAGCTGTTTTTTCGGGTTGTAGATCGACGAATCGTCACCCGGCCGATGAAGGGGACGGCGAAGAGAGGACGTTGGCCGGAGGAGGACGAACGTCAACATGACTGGCTGGCGGGTTCGGAAAAGAACCGGGCCGAAAATGTGATGATTGTTGACCTGTTGCGCAATGACCTGGCACGGATCGCCAGGACCGGTTCGGTGCGGGTGTCCCGTCTCTTCGAGATCGAACGGTATCGGACCGTCTTCCAGATGACCTCGACGATTACCGCTGATTTGCGGGACGGCGTTGGGCTTCCGGAGATTTTTGCTTCCCTGTTTCCTTCCGGTTCGGTCACAGGGACTCCGAAGGTGAGTGCAATGCGGATCATCGCCGATCTGGAAGAGGAGCCGAGGGAGGCTTATTGCGGGACCGTCGGCTTTGTGAATCCGCAAGGAGAGGCGGTTTTTAATGTGGCGATTCGGACCCTGATCATCGACGGACACAACAGGACGGCTGTTTACGGAGCCGGGGGCGGGGTGACATGGGATTCAGGCAGCAGAGAGGAATACGAGGAGGCCTTGGCCAAAGCGGCTTTTCTCGTTGAACCGCCCGCAGATTTTGCGTTGTTGGAAACGATGCGGCTGGAAAACGGGAGGTATCTGCTGTTGGAGCGGCATCTGGACCGCCTCTTCCGGTCAGCCGGCTATTTCGACATGCTCGTGGATCGAAGTGAAATTGTCCGGGCGCTGGAACACCATGCACGGCTTCACCCGGGCGAGACTCGCCGGGTGCGGCTGTTATTGGGGCAGGATGGCGCCATTCATGTGGAGAGCACTCCTCTCTCCGCTTTGTCGGCGGGGCCGGCCACGTTTGCCGTGCGGCCGGCCGGCCCGGGGAAGGTTCGCGGGGGCGGAGTCGGAAGGGAGGGGAACGGCTCCATCGCCGCCCCCCTGCCGGTGGCCGTCGCTAAGAAACCAGTTTCCAGCGGAAATTGTTTTTTGTTCCACAAGACGACCCGCAGGTCGTTCTATGAAGAACACCGGGAACCGTTTCCCGACGTGTTCGATGTCTTATTGTGGAATGAGAAAAGGGAGATCACGGAATTTACCAACGGCAACGTGGTTTTGGAGGTTGACGGTCGGAAATGCACACCGCCCGTGTCCAGCGGTTTGTTGCCGGGCACCTTTCGGGCGGAGCTGCTGGACCAGGGAGAGATTGTCGAAGAGTGTCTATCTCTGGATGATCTGGTGCGGGCGCAACGGATATGGTTCATCAACAGCGTGCGGGGTTGGGTGCCTGTTCATCTGATAGGCTATTGAGGCAGCTATGAGATTCTTCCGATCGAGTCTGTGGACAAGGAGGTCATTATGGATCCGGAATACTTCGAGGAACTGCTTCGGTATAAAGAGGTCGTCGAGCAGGTGATGGACGAGGAAATGGTCCGGCTGGCCGCAGAGCGCAAGGACGATGCAGCGGATATTCCGTTGGATCGCGTGATTGGAGATAAGTTCGGCTTCGATGAGATCAAGGCCGAAATGGACAGATTGGGGTGGACGACGAGGAATGAGCTGTGGACTGGGGCCGTTTCGACGAAATGCTCGGGTAATGCGGTGTTCGGGTTCGGTTCACGAAGGCTGCGGCCGGCCGGGAACGGGATTCCGTCCACCGGGAACTGGCTGGACTGGTAAAAATTAAGAGAAAATCGGCCAATTTGCGCCTGGCGATGGCATAGGGAAGGGTGCGGGAGAAGCGGCAAGAACGCATGAGGAGCTTGGTTCGCAGCGTGTCCTAAACGGAACGCGATTGTAGAAGGCGGAGCTCCTGGGCCAGGTAACCAAGAACCTGACCGTGGTTCAGCATGGCCTGAACAACCCAACCTGGGGAAAAGGGAAAAAAGGACATCGAAAAAGGCTCAATGTGAAGTATACTTAACATGTGCGTATTATTGGGAGTAGAATGATTATATTCCCTGGTTTACTTATCGTCTATAATGTTAGTGAATAACGGGTTTGGTTGTAAAGGACTCGCTGTAGGAGCACCCGTTCACCAGGAGGAGGGGCAACATGCAGCAGTACAGTTTTGCCATCTCTTCTATCCACCAGTTTACGTCTCGAAAGCACGACTTGTATCATCAATGGGAGAAGATGTGTAATCATGAAGAAGTCAGTACGATTCGCCAGGAAATTAATTCATCCTGGAAAAGGTGTTTATCGAAACGGGTGGATCCACTCCGTCAGCAAGCTCCTGTTGTGTTCACTGAAGCCACGCTGAAAGAAAAAAAGGAAGAAAAATTGGAGCTTTTGCGTCTGGTGGAACCGTATATGGATCAGTTGTATGAGCAATTGGCTGCCGAGGACATATTGGTCATGTTGTCGGATTCAAATGGCGTTATTCTTGAAGGGAAAGCCACAGCCAGGGGCTGGTCCATGGTGGAGAAGCTTCATTTTTACCCAGGTGCAGACTGGTCAGAATCGGGAGCGGGAACGAATGCCGTGGGTACTGCGGTGGCTGAGAGAAAACCGGTTCAAGTGTTTGGTGCCGAGCATTTTTGTCAAGGATGGCATACATGGGTGTGTTCTGCAGCCCCGATTTTTGATCCTGTAACGGACGAGTTGTTAGGTGTGCTAGATATATCCGGTACCATGGACCGTGTGCAGGCTCACAGTTTGCCTGCGGTTGTCCATCAAGTGGACAGGATTCGTCAGGATCTGAGCAGTGCGTTTATGACTCGAGATGTCCCCACCTGGCGTGCGGTAGCTGACGCATTGGACCAGCCATTAGCCATATTTGACACAAAATTGAGGGTGGTTCGGCTAAATGAACGGGCAAGAACTGCCCTCGGACTTCGCGCTGGGTGTACGATTCAAGATTTATTTACAGAAGACAATGCGTCCAGTCTCGATTCGCTGCACTGGAATACTCCTATACCGGTGACGTTTCGTTCGCTGAAACCCGGAACATGGGTGGCGACCCTTTATCCCTATCATGTTGCTAACCGGCTTCTCGGTGGTCTAATTGTGTTTTATCCCATAAAAGTATCGAATAATTCGACTCGGTCGCCGAGCGCGTCGTTTCATATATCAACTATAATTACCCAAAATAATGAAATGATTCGCCTGATCGAAAAGGCGGGAAAAGCCGCCAGATCCGATATGAACGTACTGTTGGTCGGGGAGACGGGCGTAGGTAAAGAGATTTTCGCCCGTTCCATTCATGAATCAGGCCCACGAGGTCGCGAACCGTTTGTGGCTGTGAATTGTGGTGCGATTCCTCGAGACCTTCTTGCCAGTGAGTTGTTCGGTTACGAGCCGGGCGCCTTTACTGGAGCGACAGCCAAGGGGAGACCCGGCAAATTCGTCGCGGCGGACGGTGGAACGATTTTTCTGGACGAAATCGGCGAGTTGCCGTTAGAGGCCCAGGTCTATCTTCTCCGGGTGCTGGAGGAACGGGCCGTGGTGCCTGTTGGAGGCACTGAGCCTCGACCTATCGATGTGCGGATTATCGCTGCAACGAACCGAGATCTAGAGGAAGAGATTCAGCGGGGGCGATTTCGGGCGGATTTATATTACAGGCTCAATGTGTTGCGTTTTCGCATTCCCCCTTTGCGAGAGCGTAAAGAAGATATCCCTCTTCTCGTGCGTCACTTCCTGTTACAATGTGACGACACTGGGATACCGTGGGTTGTCGAAGACGCCGCCATGGACTGTCTCATGCGACACAGTTGGCCGGGGAATGTCAGGCAATTAAAAAACGTTGTCGCGCAGGCCGTATTCAATGCGGAGGATCATCGGATTCGACTTGAGGATCTACCTCCTGAGCTTGTGCATTCCCCCGATGGAACAACCACTGGATTGACAAAGGATAACAATGAGAGCGCACACGTTTCCCGATTCAATTATCGCAAGGTTGTAAACCGGGAAGTTCTTGAGCACGCGTTAAAAATGACGGAGGGCAATGTGAGCCGGGCTGCTCGGTTGCTGGGGGTTTCTCGGATGACGGTTTACAGGAAGGCAAAACAGTACAATTTGTCGACGTAGATGTAACAGGAGTGTCACAGTAGTATCTGTGACACTCCTGTTACGTGATAATGTTACATGCAATGTATCGAGAAGAACAAATATCTTGGGGAATCCAGCGATTTCTCCAATGGGCCTCTTGTTGGCACGAGAATTGCTCTCTCCAATCTGAACAGAAGAGGGCGAAAGAGATTCAGGAGATTGTTCGCCTTCTTTAAACAGAAAATCGTGATTGGAGGAAGGAATGTATGGCCGTTGCAGCAGGGCCCAAACCCAGAATTCTCGCCATCGATGCCGGCGGAACCATGACCGATACCATATTGGTCAATGAAAAGGGGGAATTTGTGGTCGGCAAGGCACAGTCGACGCCTGAGGACGAGTCTGTCGGATTTGTCAATTCGTTGAGAGATGCCCTCCATTATTGGAATGTACCCCTGGAAGAAGGGGTTCCACACCTCGTCTCGGGCATCTATTCCGGGACGGCCATGCTGAACCGCCTGTTGGAGCGTAAAGGACTGAAATTGGGTCTCCTTGTTACGGCGGGTTTTGAAGATTATCTCCGCATCGAACGCGGTATCCAGACCTATCTGGGGTATTCCTATTCGGACCGTCTGCACCTTGTGACCCACGTCCATAATACCCCCTTGGTCCCTCGGGATCGGATTTATGGCATTCGTGGTCGGATCGACATCTTTGGTGCGGAGCAGATTCCCCTGTACGAGAACGAAGTTCAACAAGCCATCCGGGAACTTCTACAAAAGAATGTGCAAGGTATATGCATAAATTTCCTACACTCTTATGCCAATCCCGCGCATGAAGAAAAAGCCAAGGCGATTGCGCAAAAGGTGATGGAAGAGTTCGGCGTCCATGTGCCGTTGTTTCTGTCTTCGGAACTCTATCCCGTTTCCCAAGACTTTGCCAGACTTAATACGGTCTTGGTCGAAGCCTACGCCGCGGAACCCTCTCGAGGCCAGTTTCAGCGAATTACCCAGAAACTACGCGATCTTGGATCGAAGTTTGAACTTCGGGTGATGGCCTCTCACGGGGGCACCATTTCTACAGAGGCTAAAGAACTGGCTCGGACCTTGGTGTCGGGTCCCATCGGCGGCGTGGTCGGAGCTCAGTATTTATCTAAGCAACTCGGCTTTGATAACGTCGTGTGTTCGGATATCGGCGGTACAAGTTTTGACTTAGCCCTCATCACAGGAGGTCAATTTGCGATTCGGACGCAACCCAATATGGCGCGATTTGTTCTCAAGCTGCCACTGGTTGAAATCGACTCCGTGGGAGCGGGAACCGGTTCCTTTGTACGGCTCACACCGAGTTCAAAACGGATCGAGATCGGCCCCGACAGTGCCGGCTATCGCATTGGCGTCTCGAATCCGGACAGCGGCGTAACCACGGTGACGATTAATGATTGCAACGTGGTTCTTGGTTATCTGAATGCCGATAATTTTCTGGGTGGTGATGTGAAACTCGACCGGCAACGCGCTTACGAGGCGATACAAGAGCAAATCGCGGCTCCGCTTGGCTTGGACGTATATGCGGCGGCAGAAGGCATTGTTTCCCTCTTTCAGGATCATCTGCGTAATGAAGTGATCTCCCGGGTTCTTGGGAAAGGCTACGCGCCAGAGAATTATCGGCTACTTTCCTATGGTGGAGGCGGTCCTGTGCATGTGGCCGGTTATACGGCCGGATTAAACTTTCAAGATATTCTCGTCCCGTCTTGGGCGGCCGGGTTTTCGGCTTACGGTTGCGCGTGTGCCGAATTCGAATACCGCGCGGATAAGACGGTGCAGGTGGCCGTCGCTCATGCTCAGGCCGATTTCGGTGCATTCGCTTCCGCCATTAATACAGCATGGAGCGAACTGAAAGAACGGGTAATCGGTGAATTTGCGAAAAGTGGAATCGCCCAGCGGGACATCGAATTTCGCCATCATGTCCGGGTCCAGTATGTGGGCCAACTGAATGACGTTGAGATCCAAGTCCCATTTGAACGAATTGAAAGCTCAGAACAGGTGCAAACGATTATCGACCGGTTTGAGGAAGCATATTCAAAAATGTATTCTCGTTCCGCCCGGTCTCCGGAGTTGGGATACTTGGTTACGACGGCCATTATTACTGGGGTTGCCCCCAGTGAAAAACCGAGTTTGCCTGAAGAACCTGTTAGTGGGGAGCAGCCGGAGGCGGACGATATCGAGACGAGGCCCGTATATTACAAAGGTGCTTGGACAACTGCCAATGTGTACAAGATGGAGAAATTGAAAGCCGGGAACCGAATTCAGGGATTTTCCGTGATCGAATCGCCGAATACCACGTTTGTCGTGCCGACAGGTTACGAGGCGATACTGGATACCCATCGAATTTTTCACTTGAAACCACCTGTGAGTCATTAACAGTCCCTGTGCCGGGATATTTTCGAGTTAAACACAAGGAGGAGAAAAAGATTATGGGCGAAGGGTTGAAGCCGTCCACAGCCGTCCATCCACAGGTCGCAATCGGTTGGGGTGGAAAAACACTCAAGGAGATGCTCGAAGAGTCAGAGCGCGTGTTTAAGGAAACAGGAAGGTACGCAGGACTGGATCGGCTTTCATTGCGCGAGGAGGATCCTATTCGATATGAGCGCATCTTCTCGCTGCTGCGAGGTGGGCTCGTCAATGCCCGAGAAACAGCATTGAACATCTCAGCGTCTCCGATTGTGAAAGAGATTGGCGAACTTTGTTTCGCGTTATATACACCGGAAGGCGATTCGATTGCGCTCTCCACGGGCATTATCGTTCATGTCCACACCATGAGTGACGCAATTAAATTCATGATTCGAAACAATTGGGAAGTCAGCCCGGGAATTCGATCAGGTGATATTTTTTCCAATAATAATTCGATCATTGGAGACGTTCATACTGCTGATGTACACACCATTATTCCGATTTTCTGGGAAGGAGAAATTATCGGCTGGGCGGGTGGAGTGACTCACGAGATCGATGTGGGTGCGGTGACACCTGGGTCGATGGCGTTTGGACACGAAGACCGATATGGCGATGGGTTGTTGTTGTCCTGCGAAAAAGCGGGTGAAAATGATGAATTTTACCAGAGCTATCTAAAAAAAGTCAGCGACTCGGTGCGTGCTGAGATGTACTGGGTCTTGGATGAACGCACCCGCTTGGCTGGTTGCCACATGATTCGTGACCAAGTTTACCGGGTAATTCAGGAAGAAGGCATCGAGACCTATAAACGTTTTATTCGTGAAGTTATCGAAGAGGGACGGCGAAGCTTTAAGGAACGCGTGAAGGAAGTGACGTTCCCCGGTATCTATGAGTCGCCGAGATTTACGGATGTTCCGTGGAAAGACGATCCTACGGTCTCCCACAAAGCTCGAAGAGACACGCTGATGCATGCGCCATTAACGATACAAATCGGCGCAGACGGCGATTTTAACATGTCGTACGAAGGAGCGAACAAATGGGGTTATCACTCCTTTAACTGTGCGCCGTCACCCATGCAGGGTGCCTTATGGGTTCAAATGACACAAAGCTTGATTCCGAACGATAAGGTCAACGATGGAGCCTATCTGGCGACGTCGCTAAAGCTCCCTTATGGGTCATGGTGCAATCCAGATTATGAAAAAGTCTCCACCACCCTTTCGTGGCATTTCCTGATCCCGGCCTTTACAGGGTTGATTCGCAGTTTGGCCCGTGCTTATTACTCCCGGGGTTACCTTGAGGAAATCTCAGCGAGTTTCCCACTGACAGGTAATATCCTGCAGGGCGGTGGCAAGAATCATTATGGTGTCGAATCTGCGTTTACCAATTTCGAGATGTCATCCGAAGGCACCGGGGCGATGTACTTTAAGGACGGAGAAGATTCCACAGCCGCCATGTGGAACCCCGAAGGAGATATGGGTGAGGCGGAGACATGGGAATCACTAGAACCACTTCTATACCTCGGGAGGAGCTTGAAGCCGATGACTCCTGGTCCCGGAAAGTATCGGGGAGGGGCCGGAATCGAAAGTGTGCGGATGCTGTATCGTACCGATGAACAGACCTTGTTCAATGGACTTGCTGACGGCCATGTTTTCGGAAGCGCAGGCATTTTCGGAGGTTATCCGGGTAACGCGGGCTATCGGCACAGTCTGCACGGTACGAACATGAAGGAAATCATCCAAAATCAACTGCCTTATCCGACCCGAGATGGTGACCCGGAACATTCGGAAGTGGATGAGGTGATCCGTGCGGAGGACAACGTGTTTGACAAACACGCCACTGCCGGGCCCCAGATCTTTCGTGAATATGACATTTACGTGTCTGTCCATCGGGGCGGACCAGGACTCGGAGACGTTCTTGAACGGGATCCGCACTTGGTGGAGAAGGATCTAAACGAAGGGTATCTCCTGCCGAGATATGCGGAGTCGATTTACGGGGTTGTTGCGGAACAGTCAGCCGATGGGACATGGAAGGCTGATCTGGAAAAGACGGCTGCCCGCAGGGAACAGATGCGGAAGGAACGCCTGGCTCGAGCCATACCGGCCGAAGCGTTCCTTGAGCGCGAACGAGATCGCATCTTGCACCGGGATTTTATTGAACCGGTTCTGGAAATGTATCAGAGCTCGATGGACTTATCCCCGGAATGGAGAGAGAAATTCTTGAAGTTCTGGGAATTGCCTGAGGATTTCCGGATGGTCAACGGCTAAGAAACTTTTCTGATCGGTGACAGTCATGACGTGTGTAGATCTGAATTGAGGGGAGAGATGAAGCTGTGGCTCAATATGATCTGGAAACCCTGCGGCAACTCAAACGTGGTGAACTTCCTTTTCATTTGGTTCACGAAATGCAGTCGAGCCATAAGGATTCCGATCGATTTTTTAAAATGTTGGCCATTGCCCAAGAATCGGTACCTTGGGACGACCGGATTTTATTGCCTTACGCAGAACATCTCTACATTGTGGAAAAGCCGGACAAGAGCCGGGTTGTCAAGTGTGACTGCGGCCATGAGTTCGGTGATTATCGCCGGAACTGGAAACTAAGTGCCTTGGTCTACGTCCGGGACACCGAGGAAAAGATTAACGAGATCTACCCGAATATGCTGGGATGTGACCCCGAGTGGATGCACCTAAGGGAGTATATTTGCCCCGGATGCGGCACGCTTCTTGAAGTGGAAGCTGTGCCACCCGGTTATCCGGTAGTCTTTGATTTCCAACCGGATATCGATACGTTTTATGAAAAGTGGTTAAAGAAACCCCTGAACCGCGAATAAACAAGTGATCGAGGAGCAAGCCTCCTGCAGTGAGTGTTGCTGCAGGAGGTGCCTCCTTTGGTCTATAATGTTTATCAAACCCATATCTCCGCGCCAGCGAAAAGGATGCATGTGAAGGAGGCTCTCTCATGATTTCAGAAGGGGAAATTTTGTGGGAACCGTCTACATATTTAAAACAAACCTCTGGAATGTCACAATATATGCATTGGTTGGAGAGAGAAAAGGGTTTAGTATTTCCTGATTTTTTATCATTGTGGCGTTGGTCTGTGGACGATCTCGAGTCGTTTTGGGCGTCGATATGGGAGTATTTTCA
>NZ_JAILZZ010000090.1:0-5314 GCF_023512215.1 Kyrpidia sp.
GCCGTGGGTTTGCCTCCGGCTTCCTTCGGATTCCGCCTCGCAGCGGACACCCTTGCCTTTGGCTAGCAGACTCGTGCTGCCTCGCCTGCAGTGGACTTGCACCACCAAATCAACGCCCATGCCGGGCGCACGGGAAGGAGGCGAGGGCGCGCCGACGCGCCCTCGCCCGACTCGGGCCTTACGCCTATTTACTGCCGGTGCTGGCGATTCTGGGCGTATTCGTATACTGGCCCCTGGTTCAGACGGCGATCCTGTCCTTGTACGAATGGAATCGGGTCAGTCCGGTCAAGACCTACATCGGCGGCCGCAATTACGCGGAACTCTTCGGAAGCCGGGATTTTCGGCTGGCCGTATGGAACACCCTGCAATACATGTTTTGGATTCTCCTCGGCAAAGGGGCACTGCCCCTGATTGCCGCCTGGGCCGTGGCGGAAATCACCGGGCCCTGGCACCGGGTTTACCGGGGTGTGCTGTTTGTGCCGGCGGTGGTGTCGGCGGCGGTGGCCTCGCTGTTGTGGTTGTGGATCCTCAACCCCATCGGCGGAGTTTTGAACGGGCTACTGCAGGTCTTCGGCATCCAGGGACCCATGTGGCTGTCGGATCCCCACTGGGTGGTGGTCGCCCTGTCGGCGGTTGGAGCCTGGAAAGGCTTTGGCCTGAGCTTCATCCTCTATTTGGCAGGAATTGTAAATATCCCCCAGGAGTACGTGGAGGCGGCCCGGGTGGATGGTGCCGGCCGCTGGCAGATTTTCTGGCGGGTCACCTGGCCCCTGCTCATGCCCACCACCGTCTTCGTCGCTTTGACCTCGGCCCTGGAAGCGGTGCAGGATGTTTTTGTCCCCATTCAAATGCTGACCCAGGGCGGGCCCAACCAGGCCAGCACCAACCTCGTGTACCTCATCTGGGAGCAAGGCTTTCAATTTTTCCGGACCGGAATGGCTTCGGCCACCAGCGTGGTGGTGTTCGTCGTGTTCTTGGTGCTGGCGGTCTGGCAAATCCGGGTCATCGACAGGAGGCTGAGGGAGGAATGAGCCGGGCGACCTGGTGGATGCACGGGCTGGCGGCGGTGTCCGCGTTGCTGCTGTTGTTCCCACTGCTGTGGATGATTTCGACGTCCCTGAAAACCCCGGAACAAGTATTCGGGGGCGGGTGGCTCCCCCATCCGGCGACATGGATGAATTACGTGGAGGCCTTCGCCGGGGCGCCGCTCGGGGTTTATTTTAAAAATACCCTGATCGTGGCGGTGCTGGTGACGGTTGGGCAGGTGGTCACGGCCATCCTGGCGGCGTATGTGTTCGGCCTGTTTCGGTTCCCGGGGAGGGATTTGCTGTTTTATTTAGTGATCGGGACGATGATGATCCCGATCCAGGTGACCCTGCTTCCGAATTATTTGTTGATCTCGTCCTTGGGCTGGCTCAACACGTACCTCGGGGCAGCGGCGCCTCAGTTGGCCAACGCTTTCGGGGTGTTTTTCCTTCGCCAGCACCTGCTCGGTTTTCCCCGGGAACTGCTCGAAGCCGCCCGGGTGGACGGGGCGGGGACGTGGCGGACGCTGTGGCAGGTGGTGGTGCCGGTCATCCGATCGCCCATTGTGGCACTGGTGATCTTGGTATTTGTGAACACCTGGAACGAGTACCTCTGGCCGCTGGTGGTTTTGACCGACCCGCCGATGAAAACCCTGACCGTCGGCCTTCAAGGGTTCGTGAGCATGGAAGGTGGCAACAATTGGGGGCCGCTCATGGCGGCCGCGACACTGACCACCCTGCCAGCGCTTCTTCTCTATCTTGTCGCCCAGCGCCAGATCATCTCCAGTTTTATGCAGTCGGGGTTAAAATAGTCTCGCCCCGGGGCATCCCCGTGGTCACCCCTTCGCCATCCCGGACGGGACTCACATCCGTCCGGGGATGGCGGCCCCGGCCGAACCCAAAATTGAACGGTGTTATGGGCAAACGCTTCGTAAAAACATGGCAATCAGTCGTTGGTAACTTTCGTCTGTCGACAAATCCATCCCGAACCCGCCTGCCAGCTCAAGAGAGGCAAATCCGTGACCGATGGCACGGAAGCCCCGAATGACATGGATCGCCTCTTCGTCGCTCAATGCACACGGCCTCAGCACCGTCAGCACCGTTTCAATGATGGCTTGAGAAGCAGATTGTACCTCGGAATCGCCTTGTTTTGGAGCACGCAGCGTGGCGGTATACACACCCGGTCTCTCTTTCGCAAACGCACGATACGCCAGCAGCATAGAAGCCAACGCGTCGGCCCGGGATTTTCCCAGGGCGGCCCGTTCCAGGCGTCTGTTCAATTCCTTCATGCCAAGCAAGGACAACTCCCGAAGAAGCCCATCCAGTCCTTCAATGTGATTATAAAGAGACGGTGCTCGGACCTTCAGATGATCTGCCACGGCAGACAAGGTGAGTTTCTCCAGGCCGATTTGGTCCGCCAGTTCTCCTGCGGCCTGTGTGATCATCACCTTGTCCAGCCGAGGTTTTTTTGCCATTTTAGACCTCCCCCTTGAATACTTCCTCCGCTTTGTTGATGGCACGATTCATGGCCTCCAGGGGATTGGTCAATACCTTCCCGTGTCCCACCGCCAGCTGTGACGGACGTAAATCGCGCAGCCGTCTTGCACTTCCTAGTGCTGTCAGCTTGTGCCACGTCGCAAGTGCCGGAAACGGAAACAATGGACGGACGACGCCGGAGACCGCTATTCCACCGTGCGTCTGAAACGCATCTCCCGCAATAAGCGTTCGATCGCGCACATCGAAAAACGCCACATGACCCGGCGTGTGCCCGGGACACGAAATGACCTCCAGGCTGCCGATCCGGTCCCCCTCCTCCAGATACCGAGTGGGCCGGGTCGTGCGAGGCGTAATACCGCCTCTGATCCTAGTCTGGAATTCCTGGGGGTCCACACTGGTGTCACCGACAAGCAGTCGACTGTCCCGCCGCGAAATCATGACCTCGGCATCCGGCAATAACATGTGCAGAGAGTCCAAAGCCCCGATGTGGTCCGCATGACCGTGAGTCAGAAGGATTCGCCTGATGGGGAGTCCAAACGTCGCAGCGGCACGTTGAATCGCCTTCGCGCTGGATGGAAGGGCAGCATCAATCAACGTTGCACCGTCATCCTCTTGAACGAGGTAGCAATTCACAGGAAACACACCTGGGAAAAATGTAATTTGCACGTAGTGGCCGAATCGAGTCAACTTCAACAGTGTCACCCTCTCCTAAAACTAACCATAGTATATATTAAATTAATTATATTAGTTTTTCAAGATAGCACGTTCTAAGACATATGAGCACGTGCCGGGCATCACTATATACCCGTAGGGAAGTGAGCAGGCTCGTCATTCCCGTTGACCTTGTGCTTCTTTAACTCTTTTCACAATTTCCGGCGGTTTAAACCATTCGATGTCGAGGCGCCGGAAATCCCGATCCCACGTGATGATTCGAGGGGTTGTGCTGAATTTTGCCTTACGCGCCACGTATGCATCGATAAAATCTACATTATGCTGTTCATAATCATCTAACGCGCCCTCTACCACTTCTTTTTCGTCAAACTCAATCACATTACTCGTCAAGTATCGGCGCAATGCTTTGGCGATTTCCCCAGGTTTATGTTCGTAGACCGATTCCAAGACCCAAACACATTCTGCAACAACCATAGACGAAGCCCTTAGTTTGATCGCGCCTCGATCAACGAACGAAACCAGCTCCAATGTTTCTTTGGTCATTCCTTCTGGATCTTCCGTTATAAGGCGTAATAACAAATTTGTATCAATCCAAAAACACTCGGCCAATTATTCATCCTCCCTTAACGCATGCTTGCGGACAGCCATGATCCTTCGGGCCTTTTTGCGAATAACCTCAAAATCCCCATCAACGCGTTTCTTGGCAGGAAGTATTCCAATCAAATCTGATAGTTTTTCTCGCTTTTTTGCTCTCATTACAATCTCCCCAAAATCATTCAAAGAGAAAATCACCTGATCCCCAGGCTCAATGTTTAACAGTCGTCGAACTTCTGCCGGAATAACAACTTGCCCTTTGCTGGAAATTGTCCTAGTAGCCAACACTTTTTTCTCCCTCTCCTTCTGTATAGATTTATCTTTCTCTTTCATTTTACATCTTACCTCCCTCATTGTAAATTGCAATTCGAATGTCTTACCGTATAAGATATTCTTACCCTCACACAATTATTCCATACGCTCATTCATCGGCACCGGATCAAGTGGTGGTTTGTGGTGGTTTAATGACAGTACCCTTGATTTAACGCGGTGAACGTCGCGTGCAACGCCTGCCACCGTCTCAATTCACGCACAATGGCCTCTCCGGTGTACCAGCGTTCCGCCTGTTCCCGATCGCGTTCTTTCTCGTCTTCGATGGTCTTAACCGACTCGGAGGTTAAAAATATATCCGCATAGACCATATTTTATAATAATATATATTCATGAAAGACACACAGTATCTCCCCATCGGCAAAGTGGCAAAAATGCTGGGACTGACCGTGCAGACGATCCGACGCTGGGACAGGGATGGAAAGATTCATTCCATTCGTTCGCCGGGGAACCACAGGTTGTTCGACGTCGAGGAGGTGAGGCGACTTTTGGGGAAACGGGCCGGGGACCGGACGGCGATCTACGCCCGGGTGTCTTCGGCCAAGCAAAAGGCGGACGGCAATCTCCAGCGGCAGCGGGAACGGCTGGAGCGGTATGCGGAAGAGCGCGGGTACGATGTGGTCCGGGTGTTTTCCGAACAGGCGTCGGGGGTGGGCGAGAACCGGAAACAACTGGCGGCCCTGCTCAAACTCGCCGAAGACGGGGAGATCGACCGGGTACTGATCGAATACCTGGACAGGCTGGCCCGGTTCGGCTATCGGTATCTGGAGCGGTTTTTCGAGAGCCACGGGGTGACGGTCGAGTCCACCCACAAGACCGAGCCGGAGACATCCCAGCAGGAGCTGGTGGAGGATCTGTTGACGATCATCACCGTGTTTTCAGCCCGGATGTACGGCAAGCGGTCGCAGGAGTTCCGGAAAAAGGTCCAAAAAGCCATGAACGAGATGGGAGGTGAGGACGCTGGCGACTGTCATCAGGGCGATCCGCATCGGGATTCACAGGGAGGTCCATCGGTGCAAGACGGAGGCGCTGGAGCGGACGAAGGATATCTATAACCAGGTGATTGCGTTTTACATGGACTTTTTCGCGGCCCATCTGAACGTGTTGGACGAGCCGGTTCAGGTTCGGAAGAAGGACGGGTCTATCAAAGAACGAACGCGCACCAACCAAGAACTGTTGACCTTCGCGGAGTTTCA
>NZ_JAILZZ010000091.1:0-5276 GCF_023512215.1 Kyrpidia sp.
CATACACCCAGAGAATAAGGAGATCGCCCCGGCGAAAGATCACTGTGGTACAGGGCTGTAGAAACGGAACCAAAACCTCTCGAGCCTCAGCATGGCGGTCAAACAGCCACCCAGCCACAGGAACAAACCCAACTGAGGGGCCGGACAGACAACGAATGATCTTCAGGTACCCCCACAACTCATAGAGCAAATCCGTTCGTTTCCATTGGTAGGAATAGCTTGGATCCAAGTGAACGGGTCGCTCTCGCTCACTTAGCTCGCGGTACAATTGGAACAACATTTGATAGCGGCCGTCATAATTCGAAGCCAACAAGGGTTCGCTCCAGTTCCCGTATCCTCTCGTGGAAATTCTTTTTCTCACGCTCCCTTTCTCGGCTCTGTTTCTCCACAAGTTTGAGCGCCGCGTCCAGCTTCGTCTGGGTCTCGTGCAGTTTCACCTTCAGCTTTTCGACAGCTTTGACCTGAGCCTCATATTTGTTTCGGAGGTCTTCTAACTCCGAGCGCAACTGCCGGCGCTCGACCTCGGACTGAGCCTCCTGCCGTTCGGATTCCCTTTCTTTCTTCCAGGCCTCCTCCAGAGACTGTAGGCGGCCTGTCCCCTGCAGCTCCTCATAAAAAGCCTCGGCCCTTTTGCCGTGATCTTCATCCTCACTGCTCAAAAGGGACTCCAGAATATGCCGGACATCGTCCAGACTGTGCACCAACGACAGCAAACCCGTCACATCTTGCCCTCGCCATTGTTCCAATTCGGGATGCCGGCGAATGCGCTCATTCGTCAATTTCGCGACCTTGAGGAGCCTTTTCGGATCGAGAAGCATGGAGATCAATACCGATCGTATACGGGGGAGATTCTTGGCGGTCACTTCCCGGAACCCGGGGACTGATACGTTGATAGCCTTTGCGATGGAGATCAGTTGTTCATCCGGAGCCGCTTCAAAAATCCATTTCCACAGATCGCGGTTCATCGAGGTCGAGGTCACCCCCTCAATTCTCTCCTCCTTTGGTGAGGGATTCCTGCCCATCACATGGCAGCTATCGGCAGCCGTTGGGCCGGTTGCTTCACTCCTGCGGCCCTTGCTGATCGGGGGCGGGGCGCGTTCCACTACTTCAGCACATAAGCAGCCAGCACACTTTGCACCTCATAGATATCTAACCCCTTCGAGAAGGTCATCTGGAAGGGCTCGGCCTTGCCGGATACCCAGATTTTCAACTCCGATTCCAGGTCAAAATTCCCGGCGGTCTCCACGCTGAAGTGGGAGATGCTTTTGTAAGGAATCGAGTGGAGCTCCACCTTTTTCCCCGTCACTCCCTGTTTATCGACCAGAATCAACCGTCTATTCGTGAAAATCAATAAATCCCGGATGACTTTGTACGCCTTCTCCGCCCGTTCCTCCGGTGCCAACATGGCGGCAAATTCCCGGTTCACCTCGGCCACACTGACCTCCGAGGCATTGCCCATGAGCGCATCAAACAAACCCATATGTTCCCCTCCCTATTGTCACCCGGCTCACATACCGACCCAGCCAAGTGCACCATCGACCCCCTGCTCCAAGCATACACCAACCATTCCGTGATGAAAATATCCCAGATTTGAACGGGAACGCAGAAGGAGCCGGGTCACCGGTACGGCCTGGCGAGAACAGGCTGGCACAAAACTTGCCTGGCAGGAAAGAAAAAAAACGGCCCGAGGAAAACCCCGGAGCCCTTTCCTTACTCATCCACCCCGTTCGGATACGGGATCGCCATCAGTACGGACTCAACCATCCAGGCACGCGTCTCTCCCTGAACAGCCGGTTCGCAACTGTCTGGCCGGCCGGCAGAAGCAGTCATTTACGAAACAGGAATAACTTCGCCAGTGTGCACATCGTAGATAGCTCCATAGACCAGAACATCGCTCGGAATAAGGGGGGAATTGCGGAGTGTCTCGACGTCGTCTCGGACGCTTTGTTCCAAATCGGTAAACGGCAAAAAGTCTATATTTGAAGCCGCTTTGGCCGAATCCGGACCCAGACGCTGGGAGATTTTATCGTATAGGTCCTCATTCCTAAATGTCAGCATCCCGCAATCCGTATGATGAAGCACCAAGATTTCTTGTGTACCCAGCAACTGTTCGGAAATGACAAGCGATCGGATGGCATCCTCCGTCACGCGTCCCCCTGCATTCCGAATTACATGAATATCCCCGAGGTTTGCACCGAGAGCCCGCAGGGGGTCAATTCTGGCATCCATGCATGTGAGCACCGCAACTTTTCTGGCCGGCGGAATGGGAAGCTGGCCTTGGGAGAATTGTGATGCGTATGTGCGGTTTGCTTCAAATAGCTTCTTCACCTCAGACATTGAAGACTCCTCCTCATTTTAATGTATAGTAAACCTACTTGTTTTATAAACAACTGTGGCATATGACTATACTTTTGTCAATACCATGGACTTCTGCCTATCCCAAAAGAACGAACCCCGCGAGAGGGGGGGCGGGAGAAAAAGAAGGAGGGCCGCTGCCCTCTCCAAAGAACCGCTCAGATTTTGCTGTTGAAGTATTCCTGGGTCACCTACAACTGTTTCTTCAGGATGGTTTTCCACAAATGGCTCTTGATCTCCCCCGTCCCTTTCGACACCTTCGTCCGCTTGATTGTCCCGTCGGGCATAAATTTTCGGTAGTAGTGGTCCGTGTCCTTGTAAAGCTCCCACCCGCCTCAGGGCCCCTTTACACGGAGCAGGAATTCAACACCGGCCCGACGAAAGATTAATGAAAACTAACCCAACAAGGCCAAGATCAGAAGGAGGACGGAAAATGGACACAGGTCAATGGAAACGAGTCACGGCGGTTTTGTCCTTTGCTGTGTTGTTCACAACTCCTGTCGCTTCTGCCGCAGGGTACGGAAAGGCAAATTTCGAACGCCATGGTTCGCAAACGATTATGCCGCTCCAACAGGGAAGCGGATCGGGTGTTGGCCAGTCTAGCGGATTGTCAGTGCTCTCTTCGGGGTCCGATGATGCAACTGCGGATGTCAACAAAACCCTCAGCAGTTCCCAAACGATGAACTCTAAAAAACAGAAAGACAATCCCGACAACGGGGAACAGGACTCCAACGATGAAGGCAACGCGGGAGACGGCGAGCATGGTGATGGAAAGCACCATGATGGTGAGCATCATGGCGATTTTAACAACAGAACCTCATCCGATACCCTCACCATCTCGGTTCCAGACTCGAATGGGACATCTCAGCCGCCTGGGATCCAGCAGGCCATCCAAATCATTAAGGCCAATCTTCAGAAGCACGAAGGAAAACCGGGCAAATCGTCAGAAGCTCAGCAGGATGTACTCGCCAACCTGGAAAACTGGGCAAAACAGCAGGGGGCGAAGACCGACGAGGAAGCCGACCGCGAGGTGGAGAACACCCTGGAGCAGGCGGTCGCTTCCGGTCAAGCCGATGAACATGTCCTCAAAACCCTCGCCGCGGTGAAGAAGAGGTTACGGGACATTCAGGGAGCAGCCCATGCTCTGGAACAGGCGTTGAAGCACAATCCGGCCGATACCACCGTCTTGCCGCAACTTCGAGAGATGTATAACGCCCTTGGCAAAACAGGGACCCAAGTCTTTGTGGACGGTTTGCAACCCAGTTTTGACGTCCCTCCCGTCGTCCAGGACGGCCGCACCCTTGTGCCGATCCGGCAAATCGCTGAAGCCCTCGGGGCAACGGTGAACTGGAATCAGGGTACGGTGACCATCCGGCGTGAAAAACAGACCGTCACCTTGCGAATCGGCGACCCGTCGGCTTCGGTGAACGGACAGAACATCACCCTTGACGTACCGCCGGAGCTGTCCGGAGGGCGGACTTTGGTGCCATTGCGTTTTGTCGGTGAGGCTTTCGGAATGGCAGTAGATTATCAGGACGGGATCGTGTCAGTCCACCCGCCTACCGGACAGAACGGATAAGCAAGTGATTCCAGGGATCCTATCAGACGGAATCGCTTGTTCGCGGTTTACCCTCTCATGGTTTTTGACATTAGCAAGGAGGCGCAGTGGTGAGGCTGATTAAGGTATCTGATTACAATCATCACAACATGCAATTAGCAAAGCCTATCTACGACAGAAAAGGACGGATCCTGCTTGGAGCCGGCAATACTATTCATCCAAAGTATTTGGAAAAACTGAAGGAAATGGGAATCTCCCATTTCCTTGTTGAAGATGCCGAATCCAATGGAATCACGCTTGAAGAGATGCTGGATATGCCTACATGGATGGATGCCATACTTGGACTGCAGAACGTCTACAACCAGGTCGCAGCAAGAAAACCGCTTCCGCTCGCTGCGGTCCAAAAAACCATCGGTCAGTTAATTTCGGAGGTCAAACGGCGCAAAACCGTTTTACTGGTACCATCCACATCGATAGCCAGTGAACTTCGTCCTTATGCCCATGCTGTAAATGTTGTCCTGCTTTCACTGTAGGTTGGTAAAGCAATGAACTATAACGATTTGCAATTGCGTGATCTGGCGCTGGGGGCTTATCTGCATGATATCGGCAAAGCCATCACACCGGAGAAAACGAAACACCCGGAAGCGGGGTTCAATATTCTGCGCAGCATCCATGATTTGAGTTTAAGGTCCGCGCATGTTTCATTTCAACACCATGAAACGTTGGATGGACAGGGATATCCCCGCGGACTGAAAGGAACTGCCATTCATGAATATGCTCAAATCTGCGGAGCGGCTAACATGTATGAGAATCTCATATCTCTTCGAGAAACTCCTCCGCATGAAGCGTTGGAAGTGCTAATGGCCTTATCCGGGACAAAATATCTGGAATCAGTCGTCAAAGCGTTCGTCGATAGGATCCCATCCTATCCTCCAGGTACAATGGTTCAACTGAACAATGGTGAACCGGGAATCGTCATCCGGATTGATACCCACATGCAGCGTCCGGTCGTGCGAATCCTTGCATCCGGGCAGGAGATCTCTCTGGCAGACAACCCTTCTATCATGATTACAGAATTGGCACGGGATAGCCTACGGCTCTAGAAAGACAAGGTGGAAAAAGACCGCGATATGGCAGAACGGCTACATTTGGGTTTCGGCGTGGGACACAAAAACGGATCAGAGAACTCCCGAGAGAGATATTTCTGGTTATAGAAAGGGGAACGGTGATGATTTACACAGACGTTTCAACCGGTGGCAATAAATCCCTCCCCTCTCGGGGGGGGGGGGGGGGGGAAATAAAAAAAAAAAAAAAAAAAATTAAAAAACCCTTTGGGTTTTTTGGTTTTTTTAAACAAAAAAAA